>NZ_JABAEE010000030.1:0-74147 GCF_023701885.1 Pseudomonas sp. CG7
AGGCATGACCATACTCTTGCCGCCCCCGAAATGCTTTTAGGAATTTGGAGAGGCGACAACTAGCCTGACACCGGGGGTCATCGCGAGCAAGCTCGCTCCCACAGGTTCTCACAGTTTTTCCAGGGCCAGGTTCAGCGCCAGCACATTCACCACAGGCGGTCCCACCAAGGGTTGCTCGGTGTTGGCATCGAGCAATGGCTGCAACGTCGAGATCGGCAGGTTACGCGCCGCGGCGACACGCGCCAGTTGATAGGCAATCGCCGCCGGAGGCAAGTGCGGATCCAGCCCGCTGGCGGAGGTGGTCAACAGCGCCAGCGGCACCGGGCCCTGACCGGGCACCTGGAGCTTGCCGGCGGCATCGATCACCCGTGTGGCCAGGGCCGGGTTGCTCGGGGAGAAGTTGCTGGCACCGCTGGCGACCGTGGCGAAGGCACCGGCCGATGGCCGTGGATGAAACCAGGCATCACCGGTGAAATCCTGGGCGATCAGCGTAGAGCCTCGGACCTTGCCGGCGGCGTCGACGACCAGGCTGCCGTTGGCCTGGGCTGGGAACGCGACTTGCGCCACGCCGGTGACTACCAGCGGGTAAGCGACACCGGTGATCAGGCTCATCAGTAATAACAGGCTCAAGGCCGGGCGAATCAGAGTGGACATCTCAAAACCCTCGAATAAGAAAACAGCTGATTTGCAGGCACATCCATTTGTGGCGAGGGAGCTTGCTCCCGCTGGGCTGCGTAGCCGCCCCGAAGACCTGCGACGCGGTGTGGCAGATAGATTGCGTTCAGCTTCTTTGGGGCTGCTTCGCAGCCCAGCGGGAGCAAGCTCCCTCGCCACAAAAGCTTCTCCTGTCACAACAACCAAGCATCAGGCTCAAACCAGCCCCAACGCCGTCAGCAACATATCGATCGCCTTGATCCCCACGAACGGCACCACGATCCCGCCCAGGCCATAGCTCAACAGATTGCGCCGCAACAACGCCGCCGCGCTTGCCGCTTGCACGCGCACGCCGCGCAGGGCCAGGGGGATGAGCACGACGATGATCAAGGCGTTGAAGACAATCGCCGACAAAATCGCGCTCTGCGGGCTGCTCAGGTGCATCACGTTCAACACACCGAGCTGCGGATAAATCGAGGCGAACAGTGCCGGCAGGATCGCGAAGTACTTGGCGATGTCGTTCGCGATGGAAAAGGTGGTCAGCGCCCCACGGGTCACCAGCAACTCCTTGCCGATCTGCACCACGTCCAGCAGTTTGGTCGGGTCGCTGTCGAGATCGACCATGTTGGCCGCCTCCCGAGCGGCCTGGGTACCATCGTTCATCGCCATGCCGACATCGGCCTGGGCCAGGGCCGGGGCGTCGTTGGCACCGTCGCCGCACATGGCCACCAGCCGACCGTCATTTTGTTCGTGACGGATACGCGCCAGCTTCTTCTCCGGCGTAGCCTCCGCCAACACATCATCGACACCCGCCTCGGCGGCAATCGCCGCGGCAGTCAGCGGGTTATCGCCGGTGACCATCACCGTGCGGATCCCCAGCTTGCGCAACTCGGCGAAACGCTCGCGGATGCCCGGCTTGACCACGTCTTTGAGGTGGATGGCTCCCAGCAACCTGCCGTCCATGCACACCAGCAGCGGCGTGCCGCCACTCTGGGCGATCTTGTCGACCTCCCGCGCCAGTGCCGACGGCAACTCATTGCGTGCAAGGCCGATGAACTCCAGCAAGGAATCCACGGCGCCCTTGCGGTAGATGCGGCCCTGATAGTCGACCCCGGACAAACGGGTTTCAGCACTGAACGGCACAGCCGTCAGCGCTTCGATGCCAGGCTCGGGCTGTGGTTGCAAACCGCGCAGGTACTCGACGAGGGACTTGCCCTCCGCCGTGTCATCGGCCAACGAGGCGAACAGCGCGCCTTCGGCCAGTTCCTTGGCAGTCACACCGGGGGCGGCATAGACCGCCGTGCAGCGACGATTGCCAAAAGTGATGGTGCCGGTCTTGTCCAGCATCAACACATGCACCTCCCCCGCCGCCTCGACCGCGCGGCCGGATTTGGCAATCACATTCAGGCGCACCAAGCGGTCCATCCCGGCGATGCCGATGGCCGACAGCAACCCGCCGATGGTGGTGGGAATCAAGGTGACCAGCAGGGCCACCAGAAACACCAGCGGCAGGCTGGCGTTGGCGAAATGGGCGAACGGCTGCAGCGTCACCACCACCAGCAGGAAGATCAGCGTCAGGCCGATCAACAGGATGTCCAGCGCCACCTCGTTCGGCGTTTTCTGGCGCTTGGCACCTTCCACCAAAGCGATCATGCGGTCCAGGGTGGACTCACCAGGATTGCTGGTGATGCGTATTAGCAGCCAGTCGGAGACCAGTCGCGTATTGCCGGTGACGGCCGAGCGATCGCCGCCGGATTCGCGGATGACCGGCGCCGATTCGCCAGTGATCGCCGCCTCATTGACCGCGGCGATGCCTTCGATCACTTCACCGTCGCCGGGGATCATGTCGCCGGCCTCGACGCGCACCACATCGCCTTTGCGCAGACGGGTGGCGGGGATGATTTCAAAACCGCTGGCGGTCTGGCGACGGGCATTGAGGCCTTCGCTGCCGGCCTTCAAGCTGTCGGCCCGGGCCTTGCCCCGCCCTTCGGCCAAGGCTTCGGCGAAGTTGGCGAACAGCACCGTGAACCACAACCACAGCGCAATTTGCGCGGCGACGAAGGTCGGCACGGCGCTGTCAGGAATGAAGCACAACACGGTGGTGAGGATCGCGGTCAGCTCCACCACCAGCATCACCGGTGCACGGTGCAACTGGCGAGGATCGAGCTTGACGAAGGCTTGCAACAACGCCGGGCGCCAGAGGGCCGACAGGTGAGTCTTGGGTTGCTCCGGCGCCTTGGCGGCGATGGTTTTGCTCATTGGCATATTCATCATCAAGTCCTCAGAAGCCCATGCTCAGGTGCTCGGCAATCGGCCCCAGCGCCAGGGTCGGCAGGAAGGTCAAGCCGCCGACCAGCAGGATGGTCACGGTCAACAGGGTCACGAACAGCGGGCCGTGGGTGGGAAAGCTGTTCTGGCCAATCGGCGCGGTCTTCTTCAAGGCCAGGCTGCCGGCCAACGCCAGCACCGGCAGGATGTAGCCGAACCGCCCGATCAGCATGCCCAGGCCCAGCATCAGGTTGTGGAAGGGTGTATTGGCACCGAACCCGGCGAATGCCGAACCGTTGTTCGCCCCCGCCGAGGTGTAGGCGTACAACAACTGGCTGAAACCATGGGCGCCAGGGTTGCTTACCGCCGCGGCCGGCCCGAGCAGGCTGGCGGCGACAGCACCCAGCACCAGCACGCTGACGGGCATCACCAGCAGCGTTGCGACCAACAGTTGCACCTCTCGGGCGCCCAGCTTCTTGCCCAGGTATTCCGGGGTGCGACCGATCATCAAGCCGGCCAGGAACACCGCGATCAGCACGTTCAACAGCATCCCGTAGAGCCCGGCCCCGACGCCGCCGAAGATCACCTCGCCGACCATCATGTTCACCAGCGACACCATGCCACTGAGCGGGTTGAGGCTGTCGTGCATGCCATTGACCGAGCCGTTGGACGCAGCCGTGGTGGTCACCGACCACAGCACGGTGGCGGTGGTGCCGCAGCGGGTTTCCTTGCCGTCCAGCGGTGCGGTTTGTTCGACGGCCGCGTTGTCCCGGGCCGGGTTGGGCTGGTATTCGGCCCACAGTGAAGTCGCGCCGCCGAGCAAGAACAGGGCCAACATGCAGGCGATGATCGCGCGGCTCTGGCGCAAATCCTTGACGTAATGACCGAAGGTGAACACCAGCGCGGCGGGAATCAGGATGATTGAAGCGACTTCGAACAGGTTGCTCCAGGCCGTCGGGTTTTCGAAAGGGTGCGCCGAGTTGACGCCGAAGAAACCGCCGCCGTTGGTGCCCAGTTGCTTGATCGCGATCTGGCTGGCGGCCGGCCCCAGCGGGATGATCTGGTCGGCACCCTGCAGCGTGAGCCCATGCACATAGTGGGCGAAGGTCTGCGGCACGCCCTGCCAGACCAGGAATAACGCCAGCAGCAGGCACAGCGGCAACAGTCCGTAGAGGGTGGCGCGGGTCATGTCGACCCAGAAGTTACCCAGCGTCGTGGCGGACTTGCGCCCGATGCCGCGACACAGCGCCACCAGCACAGCCAGGCCGGTGGCGGCGCTGACAAAGTTCTGCACGGTCAGGCCGACCATCTGGCTCAAGTAGCTCAGGGACGCTTCACCGCTGTAGGACTGCCAGTTGGTGTTGGTCATGAAGCTCACGGCCGTGTTGAAGGCCTGGGTCCACTCCATGCCGGGCAGTTGCTCGGTATTGAGGGGTAAATATCCCTGCAGCAGCAGAATCGCAAACAGCAAGACAAAACCTGCCAGGTTGAACGCGAGCAAGGCCAGGGTGTATTTCTGCCAGCTCTGCTCAACGGTGGCGTCGACACCGGCCAGGCGATAGCAACCGCGCTCCACCGGGCTGAGAATCGGCGAAAGCCACGTGCGCTGGCCTTCCATCACTCGGTAATAAAACCGCCCCAGGAACGGTGCCGGAACCAGCACCAGGGCGAAAAAGGCGAGGATCAGCCCGAAGTCATAACCGTGCATAACCGCTCCTAGTTCCGATCGGCGCGCAACAGCGCAACCAGCAGATAAATGAACAGCGCCACTGCCAGCAGCAGCGACACCCCGTCCAGAACACTCATGGGATTTCTCCGTGGTACGGCGTCGTGCCGTGTGGGGAGTGATTGTCGGTAGGGAGGCTGTAAAGGAGCGAGATCGAGAGGGGGATTAGGGGATAAAGAATCTGTAAAAAGTATTGGCTAGGCTGGCCTCATCGCGAGCAAGCTCGCTCCCACAGGAATTCTCAGTGGACGCGGATTCTGTATTCACAACAGAACCATTGTGGGAGCGAGCTTGCTCGCGATGAGGCCAGCCCTGGCACCAACGCTCTGAACTGGGGCACAAAACCAAGCCATCCGGCAGCGACCATCCCCGATACGACACGAATCCACCCATTACGACCGCCCCCACCAGCCTGGCACGACCGCTGCACAGCCCGTCCCAGCGCATTTGCTATGGATCGAGGGGAGCCACCGATGAACACACAACTCAAACCCACCCTGGGCACCCTGCATTTATGGGGCATTGCTGTCGGCCTGGTGATTTCCGGCGAGTATTTCGGCTGGAGCTACGGCTGGGGCGTGGCCGGGACACTGGGCTTCCTGGTGACCTCCTTCATGGTCGCGGCCATGTACACCTGCTTCATTTTCAGCTTCACCGAACTGACCACCGCCATTCCCCATGCCGGCGGGCCGTTTGCCTACAGCCGTCGCGCCTTCGGCGAGAAAGGCGGATTGATTGCCGGGCTGGCAACACTGATCGAATTCGTCTTCGCTCCGCCGGCGATTGCCCTGGCCATCGGCGCCTACCTGAACGTGCAGTTCCCAGCGCTGGACCCAAAACACGCCGCCGTCGGCGCCTATATCGTGTTCATGGGCCTGAACATCCTCGGGGTCAAACTGGCCGCGACGTTCGAGTTGGTTGTCTGCGTACTGGCGGTGGCCGAACTGCTGGTGTTCATGGGCGTCGTCGCCCCGGCGTTCAGTTTCAGCAGCTTCGCCCTCAACGGCTGGGCCGGCTCAGATGTGTTCGGTGCACCGGCCATCGCTGGCATGTTCGCCGCGATTCCTTTCGCCATCTGGTTCTTCCTGGCCATCGAAGGCGCGGCCATGGCCGCCGAAGAAGCCAAGGACCCGAAACGCACGAATCCCAAGGCCTACATCCGCGGCATCCTGACGCTGGTGTTCCTGGCAATGGGCGTCATGTTCATGGCCGGCGGCGTCGGCGATTGGCGTACCCTGTCGAACATCAACGATCCCCTGCCCCAAGCCATGAAAACCGTGGTCGGCGAAAGCTCCGGCTGGCTGCACATGCTGGTGTGGATCGGCCTGTTCGGCCTGGTGGCGAGTTTCCACGGCATCATCCTCGGCTACTCACGGCAGTTCTTCGCCCTGGCCCGCGCCGGCTACCTGCCCGCCTCCCTGGCCAAACTGTCACGCTTCCAGACCCCACACCGGGCCATCATCGCCGGCGGACTGATCGGCATTGCCGCGATCTACAGCGACGGCCTGATCAACCTCGGCGGCATGACCCTCACCGCCGCGATGATCACCATGGCCGTGTTCGGTGCCATCGTCATGTACATCATGAGCATGCTCAGCCTGTTCAAGCTGCGCAAAACCGAACCCAACCTGGAACGTACTTTCCGCGCACCGGGCTACCCAATCGTGCCGGGGATCGCCTTGGTGCTGGCGGTGGTGTGCCTGGTGGCGATGGCCTGGTTCAACGCGCTGATCGGGCTGATCTTCCTTGGCTTCATGGCGGTGGGCTTTGTCTACTTCGTCCTCACCGCACAACTGCGTGCGGATGCTCCCGCCGACGCGATGCTGACCGGGCTGTGAGGTGAAGCCGGCCGAACGGGCGTAGTATTGAACCACTGCGAACAACATTCGCTCATAAGTGGTAAGTGCGATGGATTGGCGAAACGTTCGTCTGTCCATCGCGCCCTCAAGGAGAGCCCTATGCCCTGGTATGCCTGGTTGATTCTGATTGTCGCAATCGGCTCGATCGTGGGAGGCCTGATGATGCTGCGCGACACCGCCAACAAAGTCGAACTCACGGACGAACAGCGCAAGCGTGTTGCCGAGCGCAATGCGGAAATGGATGCGAAAGAAGCCAAGGATCGTTGATGACCTGGCTTGCTTAGTGCTTTTGTGGCGAGGGAGCTTGCTCCCGCTGGGCCTTGTAGAAGCTGGCGAAGCCTGCGATCTTTTGATCTTTCGCTTGAGACTCAAGTGCTAGGGAAAAAGATCGCAGCCTCGTTGCACTCGACAGCTCCTACGCAGCTCATGCACGGCTCCTACAACGCCCACTCTCGCCACAAAAAGCCTGCGCCCGCTACGTCACTTTTCCCAATCCGCCTTGGCAATATGCAAGCCATGCAGCCCCTTGTACGCGGCCCGCTCAGGCTGGCGCCAGCCCTCCAGCAATGAATCCTCCAACCGATAGATCTCCACACCCAGCGGACGGCAGACGCTGAGAGGATCCTGCGCCTCCGGCCCCCACATCGCCAGCGACAGGTCACCACCCGGGCAGGTGGACAAGGCACACAACAAATCGATCTCGGCAAAAAACTCCAGGTAATCCCCCTTCTGCGCCGGACAGGCCTTCATGAAGTACATATCGTCATGATTGAGCCCTGTGCACTGGAAAATATTCAGCACATCATGCACATCGAACTCCGTCAGGCCATGGGGCAACACCGCACGGGTCAGGTTCGAATGGCAGTGATGATGGAAATCCTCCCCGGTCAGCATCTTGTTTACATAGGGATCACAGCGCGTACCCAGCAGGTCATGGAGTCGTCCACCATGCTCATCGATGCCGTAGCCAGCCAGGCTGTCGTCGGTGATGGTGACCAACGGCCGCAGGAATGGCAGGTTCGACCACAACCGATCATGGGTGCTGACATGAGCGCCCTGAAGCTGACGGGTGCGCGCCGCCCACAGGCGCTCCCGCGGGTCATGGGCATTCCAGACGTTGAAGTCCCCCACTTGCGGCCCTACTGGGGTGGTGACGCGGAACACATGACCCGCGGGCACGTGCCAAGCGCGGCCGGTGCGGATGGGTACTTCGAACTGCTCGATCAGGGTGCGTTTGTCCTGCTCGGTGCGGATACGGTCGTAGAAGGGTTTGTCCACCTGCAGGGCTGAACCTTTGCTGACCTGATAGGCGGCTGGGTAGTCTTTGTGCATGGCGCGGGTCCTTGATCAAGGGGTGATGGGTGGGAGCCAGCATCTGCAAAAGCAGTTGCTCGGAATCATCGAGATAAAGGCTCATCGCTTCGTGAGCCGCCAGCTTGTCGCCTTCGGCCAGCCAATCATGGATGCGTCGGTCACGGGCCAGCCACGGCGTCTGGAAACGCGCCTCATCGGGTGCGGAGCTAAACACCAGTCGCAGTTGTGCGACCACATTAGTAAAGAACTCATCCAGCAACGGACTGCGCATCAAACCAACGATGTGCTGATGGAACGCCAGCCCATGAGTACCGACCGAACGCCAGTCCTCACGCTCCCGAGCCAGATCCGCCGCCTCGAGTGCTTCGAGCATCCGGTCTGACTGATACTCGCGTAATGGTTGGCTGCCTAGGATGGCCTGAAGCTCCAAGGTGCGACGGACCTTGAACAGATCTCGCACGTCATCGACACCGAGCCTGCGGACCATTACCCCTTTGTTGCGCACGTAACGGGTCAGGCCTTCCTGGCCCAGGCGGTGTAACGCTTCGCGGATGGTATTGCGCGAAGCGTTGTAGGCCGAGACCAGGTTGTTCTCTATCAACGCCATGCCTGGCAGCAGGCGGCCGCCAATGATGTCGGCGCGTAGCTCCAGAGTGATCTGGTCGGCGAGGGAGAGAGTGCTGGTCATGGAGGAAGGCCTTGGATTGTTGAACAATCGATTGGCTGTAGATAATCATTATTTATGCCAATCACGGAAAAGCCTTCGGAATTTGCAAACACCAGCTAGCAAAAAGGCCAGTCTATTCGACCGGCCTCCTTCAATCACAAACTCAATTCACTTCCAGCTTGTCACGGTTCCTGTCGAGAATCGACTTGCCGATCCCCTTGACCTCCAGCAACTCCTCTACTGAAGAAAACGGCCCATTACTCTCCCGATACGCAACAATCGCTTCGGCTTTGCCCTTGCCTATGCCTGACAGCTCGCGCTGCAACGTTGCAGCATCCGCCCCGTTTAAATCCACCTTGGCGCCCTGGGTTTTGGCTGGCTGCTCCATTGCTTGCGGCACAGCGGCCGACTCATTTTTAGCCGCTGGGGCGGCGATAGCGCCAATCGAGACGCTGGTCAGAAGGGCAAAAATCAAAGAGTAGAAGTAGCCTGTACGCATAAATGACGCTCCATGACATCGTTAAGAGAGAAGCAGCTTTTCCGAAGCTGCCTCTCAAACTTAGGCGATGATGTGTCGCTGTCAAAAATGTGTACGTTACGGCGTGTGTAACAATCAGGGTTCGAGACGGCGTTGCTGGTAGATCCAGTCGACAATCTCACCGTCCGGAGCGTAACCACTGACGGTATCGCGAAGCAGTTGACGGACCCGGGTATAGTCATCCAGCTCGATAGCGGCCAGCAATTCGCCGAGCTTGATCTTGAGCACGTCCCAGGACAGGTGATCCTCGTTGGCACTCATGATCATCGGATGCTGAGTCGCAACAACGTTGTCGCCAATCAGCAACTCTTCGTAAAGTTTCTCGCCTGGGCGTAGGCCGGTGAATTCGATTGAAATGTCGCCGTGGGGGTTCTTTTCCGAACGAACACTCAGGCCAGACAGGTGAATCATCTTCTCCGCCAGCTCGACAATCTTCACCGGTTCGCCCATGTCGAGGACAAAAACGTCTCCGCCCAACCCCATGGAACCCGCCTGAATCACCAACTGAGCAGCCTCGGGAATGGTCATGAAGTAACGTGTGATCTTCGGATGGGTGACGGTCAATGGCCCGCCGGATTTGATCTGTTTATGGAACAACGGAATAACCGAACCGGATGAACCTAGCACGTTGCCGAACCGAACCATGGTGAAACGGGTTTTATTGACTCTTGAGACGTTGGCCTTGTCACCGAATAGCACGGGGGCCAATTCCCGGCTAAGGGCCTGCAAGGTCAGTTCCGCAAGTCGCTTAGTGCTGCCCATCACATTGGTCGGGCGCACCGCTTTATCCGTGGAGATCAGAACGAAGTTCGATACACCTGCCTGCAACGCAGCCTGTGCCGTATTCAACGTACCGATCACATTGTTCAGGACGCCTTCGGCGATGTTGTGCTCGACCATCGGGACATGCTTATAGGCGGCGGCGTGGTAGACCGTATCGACGTTCCAGGTCTTCATCACATCCAGCAGTTTATCCTGGTCTCGTACCGAACCAAGGATAGGCAACAACCGAACCGACAACGACTCGCGAATAACACGAGGTTCAAGTTCGGAGAGAATGCTGTAGAGGTTGAATTCACTGTGCTCGTACAGCAACAGCGTCGTAGGCTTCAATGCCAGGATTTGCCGACAGAGCTCGGAGCCAATCGAACCACCGGCCCCTGTGACCAGAACCGATTGGCCAGTGATGCAATGCTCCAGTAGATCAGGTTGTGCGGGGACCGGATCGCGCCCCAGAAGGTCCGCAATATCCACTTCCTGGATGTCATCGACCTTGACCCGGCCGCTGGCCAGATCCATGAACCCAGGGACACTGCGCACATGCAACGGGAAGCCTTCAAGCAGCGTCAGGATTTCTCGACGGCGACCACGTGACGATGAAGGCACAGCCAGCAAAATTTCCTGAGCGCCAGTGGCGTCGATCATCTTTTGAATATGCTTGGGCTGGTAGACCTGTAGCCCAGCGATCACGCGGTCCGCGATGCTTCTATCGTCATCGATGAACGCGACCGGTCGCATCACTCGCCCCATTCGCAGCGCGGCCACAAGCTGGTTACCTGCGGCCCCGGCACCATAAATAGCGACCTTGGGCAGGCCGTCATCACGGTTGGTAAAGGGTACGTGCTGGGCTGCGGTAAACCAGTCACCCAGGAAGTATTGCCGCATCATCAGGCGCAACCCGCCAATCATGATCAGGCTCAACCACCAGTAGTTGAAAATGATGGACCGTGGCACCACGGCTTTATGGTTACTGTACCAATACACCAAGAGCGCCAACAGCAAAGCTGAAAGACTGACCGCCTTGCAAATGGTAATCAGCGCATCGTTGCCAAAATAACGCATGACAGCGCGGTACATGCCAAAGCGAATGAAAATCGGAATAGCGATCAGCGGAGCGGATACGAAAAGCCACAGATGCGTTTCGATTGGGCTGGCCAACGCCTCGACGCCCAGTCGAACGACAAATGCCAGCCACAAGGCGAACCAAACCAAAACCACATCAGTGGCTACCTGGATCGCGCGCTTGTGGCGTCTGGGCAGCCCCAACAACGCCGATCGTATTTTATCCATAACCCCTTCACGCACCTTGGCCAGCTCCTAAAGCAAATGCATTCCTGAAGCACGCAATTATATTTCCATCTCTAAGACAACCGATAAGAAAAAACGCGAACCTTTACACTAAAATCAGGTTTTTTCCAGCTCACCCGCATGAAACCTGACGGCAAGCAGCACCAACGGAACGTAAGCGACTGTCAAAGCCAACACTCCATCCATGTTCCACAAAACGACACATGCCGCCAGAGGCAGGAGCCAGAACAAGTTAATCACCGCCACCGCCGCGGTTACCGGTAAATGGCGGCCATACTGACGCGAAGCGAATTGGTACGCATGGCTTCGGTGGGCTTCATACACCTTATCGCCTCGTAGCAGGCGTCGTATCAAGGTGACGGTCGCATCGACGATGAATACACCCAACAAAATTAGCCAGACCCAAAGCAGCTTGGGTGAAGTCCAAGCTGCCTGCAACGACAACAGACCGAGGATGATACCGAGAAATCCGCTTCCCGCGTCCCCCATAAAAATTCGTGCGGGAGGGAAGTTCCAGTAAAGAAACCCACCCACTGCCATTGCGAGTACCAGTGGTGCCACAACCAAGCTATCAAAGCCCCCCAACCAGTAAAGCAGGCAAGCCCCGAGGCAAGCGCAAATCGCCTCGACGCTGGCAATACCGTCGATACCGTCCATGAAGTTGTATAGGTTGAGCATCCAGACCAGGTAGAAGACTGCCAGGGCGTGCCCAAACCAAGCTAATTCAAGTTCAAGACCAAAAAAGCTGATTGCCGGCAGACCGCCCAACCAATACAACGCCCAAATTGACGCCGCGAAATGACCGAGCAATCTCCAGCGGGCTGCGATGTGACCGTGATCATCCAGGAATCCCAGCACAGCGATGCCAGATCCTGCTCCCAGCATTGCCCACAGAATTGACCAAGGCAGGACGCCGGAAATTGCCAATATAGGCAAGGCCAACAGGAAGCTGAAGACGATCGCCACGCCTCCACCACGAGGGGTGGGGACTGTATGTGAGCTACGAGCGTTGGGGATGTCGATGATACTTCGGACGAGGGCATATTTACGTAATGCACCGGTTAAGAAGAGTGACAGCACAGCCGCAAGAGGAATTATTAACCAAGGAGACATAGAATAAACAGTTTCCATTATAGAAAGAGGAAGCTTAACGAGCACGAGAAAAATAATCTTTCCCAGCCTCGACTAACGCTTCGTCTGGAGCTACCGGGGGGGTCCATCCCAAAAGGCCACGGACTTTACTCGAGTCAATCACAAGAGAGCCATAAAGCTGATCGTATGTCGTTTCACGCCCAATTAATCGGGCAACTCTACTAACCAACCCATCAGGAACAGGAAACAATCTTGCCTCATGCCCCATACCCTTTGCGAGATAGCGAATAATTTGAGAAGTTGACACATCAACCCCATCAGACGCGAGAAAGGTTTGATCTGCAGCTGCGGGATGCTCAACGCATAGAGAGATTAGATCAACCAGATTTTCTAAAGCAATAATACTACGTTTGTTTTTTACACCCCGAAAAGGAAGTGGCAACCCGCTGGCGACCAACTTCAACAAAGCCTGGAAATTCCCTGGCGCATTCCCGGCATAAACCAATGGCGGACGAATAATAACCAGCTCCATACCATATTTTATCGAAACATTCTTTAGCTCGTTCTCTGCTTCCAATTTTGAAAGTGCATAATCGGCATGAGGTATTAATGGAGAGTGTTCATCCAAAGGCGCCCCTGTTGTATTCACTCCATGAACGCCGATTGAGCTGATAAAAACAAATCGTTTCACACCCGCATCGCAGGCTTGTTGCGCCAGATTGAGACTTGCCTCAACGTTTACCTTCCTAAACGCCAACAAGGGATTTTCGCACTTATCATTTAACTTATGAGCTCGACCGGCAACATGCACAACACAATCAACACCCTGTAAAACATCGGCCCATGCAGTATCACCCGAAAGATCACCGACACCGATCGTCTGGGAACCGTCCGAAGCAATCTGCGGTAAACGGGATACCGCTACAACGGAATAGGTAGAGCCGAGCACTGCGTGTAGCCTGCTCCCGACAAAACCCGTACTACCTGTAAGTAGAATCCGTTTAGTTGGTTTCATTTCTTTAGATAGCTCGCCAATTTGAATGGAACCTTCATAGCCACCAGTAGAATATTGGTATAAATGCCGTTTTCCCGGCAAGCCCTGACAATTTCGAGATTTTGGTGAATCCGCCACCAAAAACCCGTTGTACTTATTCCACCGTCGCGCATTTTAACCATGACCGCGTCATGCCTTACCATTCTTACATTTTTAGAAAAAAACCGTGCCATCAGTTCGAAATCAGCGGAAACGCGATAGCCCAACTTATAATCACCGAACCGCTGAAAAATCTCGCGCCGCGCATAAAAAGTTGGATGCGGAATCATAAAACCAAAACGAATTTTCCAAGGAGAAAAACCTGCCGAAGAATATTTTCGGGTAACAACCTCAGTCTGCTTACGCTGTACAAAAACGAGATCTGCGTAAGTAGCATCCGCACCAGGGTTATTTTGCAAGTGCGCAACCAGATCTTGGATGACATAATCCCCAGCAAAAAAGTCATCCGAGTTCAAGATACCAACATAATCACCTGTTGCGGCCCTGACACCTTTATTCATGGCATCATATATGCCCTTATCCGGCTCACTTATCAACTTGGCAATCCGACCTTCATACTCGGATATTATGTCCAGCGTTCCGTCTTTCGAGGCACCATCCACGATAATGTATTCGATATTCTTATATTGCTGCGCAAGAACAGACTCAATGGTATCTCTGATTGTGTCGACACCATTATAACAAACAGTAATTATCGAGATTTTCAACGCCACTTAACTCCGACCGTATATATCTTCAAACCGGACAATATCATCCTCCCCCAAATAAGTACCCGATTGAACTTCAATCAATTCTAACGGTATCACGCCCGGGTTTTCCAACGCGTGGACCTGGCCCACGGGGATATAAGTAGACTGATTTTCCGTTACGAGATAGTTCTTATCTCCATTGGTTACACGTGCAGTGCCGCTCACAACGATCCAATGCTCTGCACGATGGTGATGCATTTGTACCGATAGCTTCGCACCGGGATTCACCGTGATGCGTTTAACTTGATAACGCAGGCCATTATCTATGCAGTCATAAACGCCCCATGGACGATAAACTTCACGATGATTTGCATATTCGGTGCGTTTACAATTTTTCAGTTGATCGACTATTTTTTTTACGTCTTGGACGTCACCCTTATGCGCAACGAGCACCGCGTCCTTGGTTTCAACGATCACAAGATCATCAATGCCGATGGTTGCGACAAGTCGATGAGTGGCATGTACATAGCTACTACTTGTACGTTCAGTCAGCACATCGCCTTTGAGCACGTTACCATCGGCATCCTTGTCAGCAGTGTCCCATAGCGCCGTCCAGGACCCCACGTCACTCCATCCAGCATCAAGCGGTACCATTACCGCGTCGGACGTACGCTCCATCACCGCGTAATCAACTGAGTTTTCCGGGCAAGCCCCGAACGTCTGGGCATCGACACGGGTGAAATGCATATCCTGCCGGGCACTCGCAAAGGAGGCACGGCAAGCATGGAGAATATTCGGTGCAAAACGCTCCAACTCCTCCAGATAACGGCTTGCTCGAAACATGAACATGCCGCTATTCCAAAAGTATTGGCCGCTGTCCAGGTATCTTTGGGCAGTAGCTGAGTCGGGCTTTTCCACAAACCGGCTGACAACGTAACCGCCAAGAGCCAGTTCCTTTCCCCTTTCCAGATAGCCAAAACCGGTTTCTGGATGAGTAGGCAACACCGCGAACGTCACCAATTTACCCGATTCAGCCAGCGCCAAAGCATGGCCAATACTGGCGTGGAACGCTTCAATATCTTGAATGAGATGATCGGCAGCAAGAACCAGCAGAATCGGATCATCTCCGCCAGCAGTCGCTTGCAATGCTGCGAGCGCAATAGCCGGTGCAGTATTGCGCCCTACCGGTTCAAGCAGAATCCGGGCTTCCTCCATGTCCAGCTGTCGCAATTGCTCCGCCGCAAGGAATCGCTGCTGTTCATTGCAGATCAGTATCGGCAGATGATGATCAAGCCCCTCCAGCCGCTTGATTGTCGACTGAAGCAGCGATTGCTCGGCATCAACCAAAGGCAGAAATTGCTTGGGATTGAGCTGGCGAGACAATGGCCAGAGGCGAGACCCCGAGCCGCCAGCCATGATTACTGGAAGAAACATACAAAATCGTCCTTTGCAGCTATCGAGTTGCCGTTAAATTCTTTTTATTCATAGGCTTATTACATCAATAGCCCGATAAATCCAGTTTGCAGTGCATTAATCCCTGGCTTCCAACCGATGCTCTACAAACCAGCGATAAGCATCGCCCAGCCCGTCTTCCAGATCTATGGTGGCCTGCCAGCCCAGTGCGCAGAGCCGCGAGACATCCATCAACTTGCGCGGAGATCCATCAGGTTTGCTTGCATCGAAGGATAGCTGCCCTTTGAAACCGGTGACCTTGGCGATGGTTTGTGCAAGCTCGCGAATCGTACAGTCTTTACCAGTCCCCACGTTGATATGCGACAACATTGGTTGGGTATTGGCCTGATAGGTAGCACCATCAAGCTCCATCACATGGACGCTGGCCGCTGCCATGTCATCGACATGCAGGAACTCACGCATCGGATTGCCGCTACCCCAGATGATCACCTCGGCCTGATCGGCCTGCACGGCCTCGTGGAAACGGCGAAGCAATGCCGGAATCACGTGGCTGTTTTGTGGATGATAATTATCATGAGGTCCATAAAGATTGGTTGGCATGACACTGCGGTAGTCGCGACCATATTGGCGGTTATAGCTCTCACACAACTTGATCCCAGCAATTTTGGCGATCGCATAAGGCTCGTTGGTCGGTTCCAGAACTCCGGTCAACAATGCGTCTTCCTTCATAGGTTGAATCGCATGCTTGGGGTAGATGCAGGAAGAACCAAGAAACAACAACCGTTGGACGTCCGAGGCGTGAGCCGCCTGAATCACATTCGCCTGAATCATCAAGTTGTCGTAGATGAAATCCGCGGGGAACGTATTGTTAGCATGAATCCCTCCTACTTTGGCCGCCGCAAGATACACCTGATCAATTCGGTGCTCGGCGAAGTAGGCGCGTACCGCCCGCTGATCCAGCAGATCCAGTTCGTCCCGTCCGGCGCAAAAAACGGAGCGATAACCCAGGGCCTGAAGGCGGCGCACGATGGCCGAGCCGACCATACCTCGATGGCCCGCGACAAAAATGTTCTGGTTCAATTCACGGGACATTATCAGTTCTCCACAGCGACCGGAACTTCATGACCGTGTTGCTTGAGCAATGCATGGCGCTGAGCGGCCTTGAGGTCTTCGCGGACCATTTCGGCACACATCTCCTGCACGGTGATTTCCGGCACCCAGCCCAGGTTCTTCTTGGCTTTGCTAGGATCCCCCAACAAGGTTTCAACCTCGGCGGGCCGGAAATAACGCGGATCAACACGTACGATTACGTCCCCGACATTCAACGCCAGTGCCAACTCGCCGTCAATGCGCTCGACCACAGCACGCTCTTCTACACCCTCACCTTCAAAGCGCAAGGTAATCCCCAGCTCAGCTGCGGACCAGCGCACGAACTCACGTACCGAATATTGGACACCGGTGGCAATCACGTAGTCTTCCGGTTGGTCCTGCTGCAGCATCATCCACTGCATGCGTACGTAATCCTTTGCATGCCCCCACTCGCGCAATGCATCCATATTGCCTAGAAACAGACACTGCTCCAGCCCTTGAGAAATGTTCGCCAAGGCCCGGGTAATCTTGCGCGTCACGAAAGTCTCGCCACGACGTGGGGACTCATGGTTGAACAAGATGCCATTGCAGGCATACATACCATAGGCTTCGCGGTAGTTCACGGTGATCCAGTAGGCATAGAGTTTTGCCACGGCATAAGGAGAACGCGGATAGAAAGGAGTCGTTTCCCGTTGCGGAGTTTCCTGCACCAGACCATACAGTTCAGAAGTCGACGCTTGATAAAAACGGGTTTTTTTCTCCAACCCCAACAAACGAATCGCTTCAAGAATCCGCAAGGTGCCCATCGCATCGACATCAGCGGTGTATTCAGGAGACTCGAAACTCACGGCAACGTGAGACTGGGCTCCCAGATTATAGACTTCATCCGGCTGAACTTCCTTGATGATCCGGGTGAGGTTCGAGGAGTCGCTCAGGTCACCGTAATGGAGAACGAAATTACGGTTATCAACATGCGGATCCTGATAAATATGATCGACACGCTGAGTATTAAAGGAGGAAGCTCGACGTTTGATGCCGTGGACTTCGTAACCTTTTTCGAGTAGCAGTTCAGCCAGATAGGAACCATCCTGCCCTGTAACCCCGGTAATTAAAGCTCTTTTCATGCTCCCATTCTCCCAGTCATTTTAAAGTTCTAGCAATGACAGACGAATCCGCCTTGCCATGCGAAGGAAGCAATATCACTTCTCTTCTAAAATTGGGTGTAAACCGTCTGAAATACCAATAAAAAATCAGCGGAAAAACTAAAAAATCCATCAAGTTAAATAAATAAAATATATCAAACGCAGCTCGAAACAGATACAAAAAAAGCACAACCATCAACAAATACTGCCTATCAAGCATTAACCTGACGAATGAAATACCAACCATAAAGACGAAGAAAAATATTGAAACACCGAAAAAAGAATGCAGTCGCAAGAAAGCACTATGAGGATTACCGCCAAAGGCTTCCACCATTGGTACACTTGTTAAATTTACTCCAGCAAAAAAACCAACCAGGTCCAAATGTGCAAAATAATCTTGAGCAATATAATATCGATCACTCTCCAAGCCCGCAGCCAAATTTGTACGAGACTGCACAAGATCATAAAAGTACTCCCACCCGACAACCAAAACAACAAAACCCATAACAGCCATTACCGAAAACGCGAGAATACTTTTTCTCCATAAAACACATAACAAAAGCACAAAAGAAACAAATATCCCATTACGACTATACAAAGGAATACTTATTAAGAACACCAAAACAAACAAGGTCACCGATATAGACTTACCTGCATACTCTCGGGAAAAAATATACCCACTTGCAAGCGCCAATAATATTCCAGAATATACATTCCGACTCGACCCGATAAGCACCTTGTTAAACTCTGCCGCCCCATACCCTTTCACCAGAATCAACCAGATCGTAACAGTCAAAAATATAAAGAAAGGAAGTTCAAAGAGCACCCACGTTTTCCGAAACTCCACGGCATACCAGGCAACACCAAGCCCTGAAACGAAAACAAAAACTGTGAAGACACTTCTGTATTCTGACCAATCATAGTTAAACAACGAAAAAACAAACAAACAGAAAAACAAAAGCACCAGACCGAAAAAAGATAAGCCACTTCGTCCTCGAGAAACCGAAAGCATAATAGCGAATACAACGACTCCAACGGCCACTGCCCCGGTACGATAGCTAATTTCTCCGTAATAAAAAGCCAACGCAGAAAGAACAATATAAATACACGCACAAAAAAATGCGCTACCTCGAAGGACAGCGGCCATTTAAATCTCCCTCCCGAAATGAATGCCGGCCATCATTCCAACTCAGCCCACCCCAGAATTTCGGCCGATGGAGACAGTTTACTTGCCGCCGATATTTCTACACCGTATTTTTTTAGCTCGTGCTTTAGCGCTTTTATCACTGCCGCCACACCGACACCGTTCTCGCCGATCGCGGTTTTATGTAACTCGAAGCCACCCTCATCTGGATTTATCGGTTGCGGCAGCACTCCGTTATTGAAAATAATCTCAGAAGCGTCACGTCCATAAAAGTGCGGCCCCTGAAAGTCCAGACCGTGAACGATGATTTTCTTAAAACCCATTATTTTGGCCAAAACAGCCAAACCAACGACACTGGATACTGCTTGAGGCAAGCCTTGGGTTTCCGCACACATCTGCGTCACTACCGGAGCAACGCCTTTGCTGCCAAAAATTCTGAAATGTCGATCCTTTATAAAGAATGCTTTATCCGAGTACAGCGTACCGATAAGGCCCACTGAATTCTTTAGCTCAGACAGATTCTTGAAAATAACTTTAGAATTTGCGAAAACATTAAATTTCTCCAACGCAATATAGATCTGATAAGTGTTCACAAAAAAACGCAAATCCTTCACTGACGCATTCTCAATAAAATGCAAATCAGGATTATTACATTTTAAAAATGAAAAATTGAAACCTATAACAAACGACTTCGCACGATCAATAGCTTCATAGGAATGGTTCAAGCTCCAACCGGATGCTAGGATATGACATTCAAGGGAGGTATCGAACCTATCAGAAGAAGCAACAAATTCCTGCATTCCCAGTCGCTTCAGCTTTGAAGCCCGCAGCCACTGCACAACGGACTCAAACCAAAGTATCAACCGTGTACACAATAGCTGAAGTGCTAGGGGCAAATTTCCGAGAACTGCTCTGATATGCTTTTTACTTAGCATAAAAATCATTCATCTTGACAGGGGTATTCTTATCAATATCTCGAGTCGACACGCTACCAACTACGGAGTCCATCAGCTTTGGATGCAAGCCAAATCCTGGCCTGACGCTCCTTACCGAATCAGCAGTGATGACGTCACCTGCTTTCAAACTTTTCACAAAATACAATGAACGCCGAAACTGCACATTCCCTTGCTCGCTAGACTTCCGGCCATAATCAACCCTCCCCAGCGCAGCCCATGCAGTCTTACTATCCCGACACAAGGCCACGAGTTCTGCAGGCTCAAGTGAGAAACTATCATCAGGACCACCACCGCTCCGATCAAGAGTAAAGTGTTTTTCAATGATTGAAGCACCCAGTGCAACACTGGTTACTGCAGTAGTGTTATCCAATGTATGATCGGACAAACCAGTCACCAGCCCGTGACGCTGGATCATGTCAGGTATTGTACGTAGGTTGTAATCATGCGCAGGGGCAGGATAACCACTGACACAGTGCAATACTGCCAGCTCTTTACAGCCTCCCTCACGAGCAGCCTCAATAGCCTCTGCTATCTCCTCGGCGTTAGCCATCCCGGTGGAAATAATCATCGGTTTACCGGTGCTGGCAACATATTTTATGAGAGGTAAATCAATAGCCTCAAAAGATGCAATTTTATACGCTGGAGCATTTAACCCTTCCAGCAGATCGACCGCCGTATTATCGAATGGCGAGCTGAAAATTGTAATATCTAATTCACGCGCATAATCAAAAAGCGGCGCGTGCCACTCCCAGGGCATATGAGCCTCTTTATACAGCTCATAAAGCGTTCGCCCATCCCAGAGCCCACCGTTGATCTTGAAATCTGGAAAGTCACAATCCAGCGTAATGGTATCGGCCGTGTAGGTTTGCAACTTGATCGCATCAGCACCAGCTTTTTTGGCCTCTTCGATGATTTTCTTTGCGGTTTCGAAGTTACCGTTATGGTTGGCAGACAACTCAGCTATTATATACGGAGGCTCATCGATCCCAATTTTTCGGCCTGCAATAGTAATACTAGGGTTTGGCATATTATTGATTCCCATTTTCTGGTTGCCACTCATTGCTCAATAAACCGAAGCAGATGACCGCATGATAATTTTCGCCATCATAGTGCTGATCACGCAGAGTACCTTCCTGCTGAAATCCCAGACCATGATGGAATTGAATTGACCGCTCATTGAACGCGAGTGCTTGACCACAAACCTTATGCAGGTTCAGATTATTAAAAGCATAATCCAGGGCTGCTTTTCCCAGCTGTCGACCAGTGCCTTTAGCAGCGTCCGGTGCAATATAGAACCCCCAGTCCGCTACTGCGGACGCGCTCAGCTCCGTTATGTTCACAAAGCCTTGAGGTTTTTCGTCTATCTCAAAAACCAGTAGGTGCTTTTGTGAATCCTGGGAAGCCCGCTCGAACCACGCACGATGCTCTTCGATTGAGATTTCATGCTGGGTGTACATATAACGACGAATCTCGGGATGATTACGCCACGCTAGGACGATAGACAGATCATTCGCTGTCATCTTACGTATCGCTAAACGCATTGCCTGCGAATTATCCATTTTTATTACTCATTTGCATGAGGACTTTCTGAACTCCCAAGCCATCGCAGATTCTACGCGCGTTTTCGCTCAGCGCTGACAATGTACTTTCGTTCGCCAAGGAACGTATAGCTGCTGGCAATTGCATGGGAATATCTCGAAACTCTTCGATCAACTCAACACATCCAGAACTTAACAGTGCCTTAGCGCCTGACTTTTGATTGTCCGCCAATACCACCATTATTGTGGGGACTCCCAGACAGCATCGCTCCCAGGAGGTGCCTCCTGCTGCCCCGATAACGATGTCCGCCGAGGCCATTCGCTCCCCCATGTCGGTAATATTAACCAGCACTTCGGTCGGCCATGGCATATTAGCCGCAGCGTCGGCGACTTTCGCCAAGTTAGGTGCGTTGAGCCCCATCACAACGCTAATTTGGCAACTCACTGGCAAAGCGCACGTTTTCAAGGCATGCAACGTCCATCCAGTTGCATTCGCCTGGTCAATTCCGCCCATAGTAACCAAAATATGTTCGAGCCTCGGAGAGACTCGCCGCTTCAGACTTTGCTTACGAAGTCTGGCAAATTCGGGTCGCAGGAGCGCATATTGCGGACCTATCATCAACCGACAGTCGTTAGGAACTAACGCTGTGTAGTCCTGCTCTGCATGCCCCAGATTCTGGTCAATTAGCACGTCACAGATATGTTTACGATCAGCCAGATCGTCGATCACCAAAAGACGGGTAAAAAACGTCTGGAGCGACGCTTCCCATTCCGCATCCAAGGCATAATGATCGACGATCAGCCATTCCGGCATTATTTTTTCAAGAATTGGTGCACAGATTTTCGCATCTTGATATTGAGTGGTTCCCAGCCAATGGGTATGTGTAAGCTCAATGGTCTGTCGAGCCGACATATCTGGATCTGAACAGTTGTCAGCGGAACTCAAACCATAGGCGTTGAACCCCTTGCCACGAATCACATCCAGAAGGTGTCCTGGATGCTCCCGACAAATGAAGTAGCATTCAGCCCCTTCAGCCCGAAGAGCCTCCGCCAGCGTCAGGCAACGCATGACATGCCCACTGCCAATTTGCAGCGAAGCATCGGTCCGGAATACAACCTTCATACCTTTCACTACTGACTTGACTCAGCTTGAAATGCTTTGTACAGCCATTCGGCACGAATCCAATCTTCAGGAGTATCGATATCCTGTACACGGTGACGCGGCAATAAAACCGCACTGGATTCAGGGCTAAAGATCACTTTTCCTCCCATCCAGGCGCTTGCCTGCCCCCAATAAAACTGGCCGGCGTCGTGATAGCTTTCTTCAAGGTCTTGAGAACGGATGTTGAAATGTTCAGGGCTGAACATTTCAACCCGGCCCGCTTGGGTCAAGCGAATCGCCCGCTGTATCGGAAATGCGTAGCTGGTCACCGAAAATGCGTACTGACTACCAGTTTGTTCAAGGACATCCAAGCCACGACGCAAATCTTCAGGACTAACGAAAGGTGCGGTTGCATACAAACAGCATACTTGGTGAGCATCAAACCCATCTGCTCTGCACCATTCGACGGCCTGCTGAATCACCGGAATGGTTCCGGTGTAATCATCAGACAGTTCCGCAGGACGCATGAACGGCACACTGGCTCCGTATTGGCGAGCTACTTCAGCGATTTCCAGATCGTCGGTCGAGACGATGACTTTATCAAAGCATCCACTCTGCAATGCAGCTTCGATTGACCAGGCAATCATTGGCTTCCCGCAAAATGCTTTGATGTTTTTTCGCGGTATACGCTTGCTGCCACCCCGGGCAGGAATGACGGCCAGTTTCATGGAAGCAGAGCCTTGGTGATAGCGGCAACTACCCGATCCTGCTGCTCGTCACTCATCGTCTGGAACATCGGGATGCTAATGGCCTCGCGGTAGTAAGCTTGCGCCGCCGGGAAGTCCTCAGACTTGAAGCCCATCTGCGCATAATAGGGCTGGGTATGAACCGGGATGTAATGCAGGTTCACGCCAATCCCTTGCTCACGCAGCGATTCAAACACCTGACGATGAGTCTTGCTGATTTTGTCCAGCTGTAAACGAATCACATAAAGATGCAGACCCGAGTAGCTGTCAGCGTGTTGCCAAGGGACAGTGATGGGCAAAGTCGACAACAGATCGTTGTAACGTGCAGCCAACTGATGGCGCCGGCCGACGTATTCGTCCAGACGCTCCATCTGACTGACGCCCAAGGCTGCCTGCAGTTCGGTCATTCGGTAATTGAATCCCAAATCAATCTGCTGGTAGTACCAGGGACCATCCGATTCATGGGTCATCTGTTGCGCATCCCGGGTAATACCGTGGCTACGCAGCAGAGCCATTTTATTGGCCAGCTCTGCATTGTTGGTCAAAACCATGCCGCCTTCGGCAGTAGTAATGATTTTTACAGGGTGAAAACTGAATACAGTAATGTCGCTGTATTTTCCGTTTCCGATAAATTCGCCTTGGTATTTGCCACCAATGGCATGGGAGGCATCTTCGATTACTTTGAACCCATAGCGCGTGGCCAACCCGTGGATTGCTTGCATGTCGCAGGGCTGGCCGCAGAGATGAACCACCACGACAATTTTGGGCAGCGCACTTTCCCGCTCGGCCTGCTCCAGCTTGCGCTCCAACGCCCGTGGGCAGAGGTTGTAGGTGCGAGAATCGATATCAACGAAATCAACCTGCGCGCCGCAATAAAGACCGCAATTGGCAGAGGCCACGAAGGTTACAGGGCTCGTCCACAAACGATCACCAGGACCCAATCCCAGTGCAAGACAAGCGATATGCAACGCGGACGTCGCGCTGTTCACCGCCAGCGCATGGCTGGCTCCCACATGCTGGGCAACCTGCTGCTCGAAGCGGGGCACCATAGGGCCTTGGGTGAGGAAATCGGATTGCAACACCCCAATCACCGCATCGATGTCAGCTTGGGTTATGTCCTGGCGACCGTAGGGGATCATGTATCAGATACTCCCGATCTTGGCTTCATTGAGAGTGATCCAGTTTTTCAGATCCTCATCGCTCATCCACTCAGTGTTGTTATCACTGGCGTAAACGAAGCCTTCAGCGACCTTTTTGCCGTCTTTAATACGCTTGGGGCAGGTTGCCCATTCGTTGATAACCGGCAAAATCTTAAAGTGCTCAGGGTACTCGTACGTGTAGTAGGAATCTTCGGCACTGATCATCTGCTCATGCAGTTTTTCGCCAGGACGAATGCCAACAATCTTTTGGGTAGCTTCAGGTGCAACGACACGAGCGAGATCTGTCACCTTCATCGATGGGATCTTCTTCACATAGATCTCACCGCCTTCCATGTCTTCGAAGGCATGCCAAACCAGCTCGACACCTTCCTCCAGGGAGATCATGAAACGGGTCATACGTTCATCGGTGATCGGTAATTCACCTTTGTCCTTGATCGACATGAAGAACGGGATCACCGATCCGCGCGACCCCATCACGTTGCCGTAACGCACAACCGCCATGCGGGTTTCGTGACCACCGGCGTAGGAGTTACCGGCAACAAACAGCTTATCGGACGCCAACTTGGTGGCGCCGTACAGGTTTATCGGGCTGCTGGCCTTGTCAGTGGACAATGCGACAACGCGTTTGATGCCCTTGTCGATGCAGGCATCGATCAGGTTCATCGCGCCATTGATATTGGTCTTGATGCACTCAAAAGGGTTGTATTCTGCGGTTGGCACGATCTTAGTCGCCGCTGCGTGAACCACATAATCAACACCGTCCAGTGCGCGGTACAAGCGCTCCTTGTCACGGACGTCGCCGATGAAGAATCGAACGCGGGAATCACCCTCGAATTTCTTCGCCATGTCCCATTGCTTCATTTCATCTCGGGAGAAGATGATGATCTTTTTCGGGTTGTATTTGGCCAGGGTCATTGGCACAAACGTGTTACCAAAAGAGCCGGTACCACCGGTGATGAGAATGGTTTTATTGGTGAACATTGACGCGTCCCTTGGTTGCTTCCTGCACGAAGTCAGGATTGAAATAAACGGTAAGGTACTGGGGTGAGGCGATAGAAGCTCCACGATTTCCAGCACAAAACGACAAAAAAACTGACGCACAGCCCTAGCGGCACCGCAAGATGAGGCCAGATTTGCACAAAACCCCAAGTCGCCAGAACAAAAATGAGCAGACTGGCTAGGTGACTATGAATGATTGGTCGATCACGACCTTGGGCATATAACCCATAATGGGGAATCATGCCCAGCGCGTAGAGCACCGTAGCCAAAAGTATCCAGACGAAAAGTCCCTGCTGCTCACTGTAAAGCGGCTTGTCTAGCCAAGCCAGCAATGGGCCTATCATAACCAGTGCGATTACCGAAAAAGCACCGCAAAGACCAACGGTCTGCAGCAATAATCTGCGTATGCCTTGATGAAAACCGACTGGATCGCGCTGCTGGTAGGCGCTGATCAGTCCTGGATAAATAAAGGCAAATACGCCCGCATCCAGAAATGACATCAACGCCATACTCACGCCCATGAACAAGACATAGGCACCGAGCACGTCCAATCCCGCCAAATCTTGGAACCAATAACGGTCCAGGGTAAAAATCCCCCGAATGGCCAAGGTCGCAATCAGCAATGCGGACGCTACCTTCAATCCCTTGACGATCCAGGGCCAGTCAATATCTTGCCGCCAACCCGATAACCCCATGCGTTTGACGCGATATATACCCAGAAAAAGCGCTGTCGCCGCTCCCAGCGTCCAGGATCCAAATACCATGTCCAGATTTCGCGTATCGGGCTCGACAAACATCAATCCCGTGATCAGGACGGCCCAGACTCCCGATCGAAAAAACAATATCAGACTCGCAAAGAGTTTATCCGAAGTCGCGATCAGCAAGCGGCCCAATTCCTGAGTCAGATGCTCAAGTATCAGTAAAACAAAGAACCAGCCTATAACCTTCACTGGGAGCAAGCCTTTGATAAAAATCAGGCTTAGCAATGGTAAGAAAATGACGTAGAGCACCAGGGTCAAAGCCCCTTGCGCCTTGAGTAGCCCACCCCACTCGCGACGCTCGCGCTTGAGCAGTTCACGGGTGCTGTAGGTGTAAAAATCGAACCCGAGAAAATACAGCGAATAGCCAACGGTCGCGGCCAGCAGGCCATAGATGCCTAACTCGGCCGGCTCGAGAAAACGGGCAAGAAAAAAAATCAGCAAAAATTTGCTGACAAGCGTCAAGCCACGAATAGCAACATTGGAAATCTGTAAAAAATTTCGAGCAGGCATTAAATTGATCTGTTCACGTTCGTACCTGATAGCAGCCGCATAAAAAGCGCTTTCGATCCTTGTGTTTACTCCTTGGCACGCTCTAGCCCCAAGGATTACCGTCATTTTCTTGAGGAAGCGATCATTTAACTATCTATCGCCCGCCATCATGACAGCTTAATAGGCCGCAATAACAGTTGCCAACAGTACGCTGGTTTGCTGCCGGCACCGAGCATACTGACCAGCAAAAAGACTCGTTCATCCCACATCCACGGCCAGATACACAGCGCCTATCCCAGCATGATCGCGGTGGAGGACAGGGACGTTCCCCCCTAGATGAAGGTATCCCACCCACAGTCCATTCTGGTTAAGCGATGGCTACCATCAGCTTGTCGCCCTGTTCAGTGCTACGACCTAGAGGCCTTGGCCAGCAATCACTCAAGAGGCTCACTCAGTCTGTGCGTATTATGCCTGCTCTCGAGCAAAATGGCTTTAGGGGACTACCACGTACGCGCCTGGATGCCTGGTGCAGGCAATGCTCAAAACAGCCGGAGTCCGCTTTCGCCAGGCAGTTTATCTTAAGACATGACCACCGAGGCGACCACACACCTAACGCCAATCCCGCCAAAAGACACTAAGCGAGCCAGTGCATGACATAAAAATCAGTCGACCAGCAGCGCGTAGAGTTTTTCCTTCCATACCAAAAAAGCCTGCCTTCACTGGATAATACCTAATGCCGGCAGGCTCAATGAAACCGAACAGATCACTTGTTCTTTATATAACTCACACCAATAAAATAGCTTTCAACCGAGACCGGCCTGACCACCTCGTTGCACTTCCGCATTGCGAAGCAACACAAACCTGATCAATGCAGCGAACCCACCCAACAGCAACCCAGCCAAGACCCCCAACATCAGGACCAAACCTTTTTTTGGTTTTATCGGATTCTCGGGCACCTCAACGCTACCGTCCTGCCGATACACTGCAATACTTTCAGCGTCGATGTTTAATTTACGATAAAAGCTGTACCTCATTTGCAATGAACGCAAATCCTTAATAAATGCGTCATCGGAAGATCTAGTCTCCAACGCATCAATCTCAGCCGCCAGCGCTTTACTTCCTCGCTGATAGTCCATTTTGTTTCCCGTTTCCACGGTGATGTCTACTGCGGCGGTGGAGTTGATTGCCGGGGTAGTCAGACCGATGGACTTAGCAACCTTCAACGCTTCGCGCAACTGTTGAATGCGATCTTCGCGTACGCGCTGTGCATTCTCACGCAAGCTGACAATTCGTTGTTCTAGGTTACGCGCTCTGACCGAGGCTTCGGCCGTGACGTTTTTGATTAACTCTGACTCAGCAGCCTCACTAGCACGCTGAACATAACTCTTTGCCCACTCCGTGGCTTGAGCAGGATCCGCACCTTGAACGGCAATCGAGAAACGGTCGGGCGTATCTTTACCAGGCCCCTTTATTACCAACTCTCGGGAGAAGCGCTCGTACAAGCTATCCAGCGTCCCCTTTCGCCTAGATTCATCAAGCGAAGGAAGGTAAACCTCATTGAAAAACTTCTGACGAAGCGTCTCCGCCTGAAGATTGCGAGCAAAAACATCATACACATGCCGGATAGAATAAATATCCAGCTCTGTACTTTTCCCACGACCGTAATTCAACTCAGCGATGTCATTCTGAGTAGGTGGCATAATAAAAAGCTTAGATTCATAGACAGGCTTACTAAGAAACGCATAAAAGCCTGCACCAACAGTAACTAAAAAAGTGACACCCAAAATCAGCCATTTTTGAGCCCAAAGCCCCCGCCCCAACTCAAGCAGATCAATTTCATCTTCGCGACGCACATCAATACGATCACTTTGCATAAATAGCCTCGCACGACCTCACGCCCGCAGACACAACAGATGCGTTGAAAACATCGGACACAACAGCAAAATGAGCTAGATTAAATACGAACAAAACGCACCCAAAGTCAGAAAAAATTGTAGACAGTGATCCTTACCAAGACTGCTGGGCCACACATCCATTTATTTCGATCGCCTACGCGCCCCCATGAACCACGCGAGCAACGGGCCGACCATCATACCAGCGAGAAGTGACACTAGCACGCAAACTGAAACAGGAAGTTGCGGGGCCGACCAGCCGAGGAACAACAGCGCGACTGGCTGGTTGTTTTCAAGCACAAATACAACGACAGCTGCCACTACTAGCAGAGCCAGAGCGGCAAGAACAAACCGTTTAGAGCTGCGCATGAGCTTCCCCTTGCCTGGCCGAATCTTTACAGCTCATCCCCCTCCTCCTCATTCACCCGATCCCTAAGCTCTTTGCCTGGCTTGAAATGAGGAACAAACTTTCCATCAAGGCTGACGGACTGGCCGGTCTTTGGATTGCGACCTACCCGCGGGGCGCGGTAATGCAGGGAAAAGCTGCCGAAACCACGGATTTCAATACGATCACCCGTAGCCAGGCACTGGGACATTTGTTCAAGCATGGTCTTGATAGCCAGCTCCACATCCTTGGATGAGAGCAGCCCTTGATGGGTGACAATTCGTTCGATCAACTCCGACTTCGTCATATTTTTCCCTTCTTTTTCAAGCAGCTAGGAAAATCGCTTGAAAAGGTTTTAGCATGACCAGAGGGATTTGAACAGCCCAAGTATTGACATTCTTCTTTGCTCCCTTGCCGCTTCTTTCCATGCAGCCAGGAGCTTTCTCAAACTATCTACAGATGACCAACATCGTGCGAGTCAGATAGCCAGCAGGATTAAGACCAAAGGGGTATTGATCGTTATCCTTCGCGTCGTCGGATCGGGTAATGACCTTGTAGCCTGCACCCTTGCACTCTCTTGCGGCTCTCTTATGGCACTTCTCCCAGCCAGAGCCCAACCCTGAGCAGTCGACCTCGATACCACTGACACCACGCACTGCGTGGGTCTTGGCACTCGTAGCGCAACCTGCCAAGGCCAATATTGCGAATATCAGGATGTACCTGTTCATTCATCTCCTTAAATATCCATCGCTCGACTGGGTGGCGCCTGATCTGGCGCTATCGCGAGCAGGCTCGCTCCCACATTGCTCAGGGGGAACCATGACATCTGTGGTCCAACCTTGATAGATGGCTGATACGCTTAAAGAAAGAGACAGCTGGGCTTGGAGGTTGGTTTCGCGACTGGAGAAAGATCGCAGCCTTCGGCAGCTCCTACAAGGTAATCGCAGGCACAAAAAAGGGCGACCGAAGTCGCCCTTTTTCATGGTCTGACAGAACTTAGTTCTGTTTTTCCATCTGTGCACGCAGCAGGTCGCCCAGAGTGGTAGGACCAGGAGCATCAGTAGCTGGCTTCTCGCGCAGGCTCTGAATTGCTTCTTTCTCTTCAGCATCGTCTTTCGACTTGATGGAGAGCTGGATTACGCGGCTCTTGCGGTCAACGCTGATGATCTTGGCTTCTACTTCTTCGCCTTCTTTCAGAACGTTGCGCGCGTCTTCAACGCGGTCACGGCTGATTTCGGAGGCTTTCAGAGTCGCTTCGATATCGTCGGCCAGAGTGATGATGGCGCCTTTGGCGTCAACTTCTTTCACGATGCCCTTAACGATTGCGCCTTTGTCGTTCTCTTGAACGTACTCGGAGAACGGATCGCTTTCCAGTTGCTTGATACCCAGGGAGATACGCTCGCGCTCTGGGTCAACCGACAGGATAACGGTGTCCAGCTCGTCGCCCTTCTTGAAACGGCGTACGGCTTCTTCGCCCACTTCGTTCCAGGAGATGTCGGACAGGTGAACCAGGCCGTCGATGCCGCCGTCCAGACCAATGAAGATACCGAAATCGGTGATCGACTTGATGGTGCCGGAGATTTTATCGCCCTTGTTGAACTGGCCAGAGAAGTCTTCCCATGGGTTGGACTTGCACTGCTTGATGCCGAGGGAGATACGACGACGCTCTTCGTCGATGTCCAGAACCATGACTTCCACTTCGTCGCCGACTTGTACGACTTTCGAAGGGTGGATGTTCTTGTTGGTCCAGTCCATTTCGGAAACGTGTACCAGGCCTTCAACGCCTTCTTCCAGCTCAGCGAAGCAGCCGTAGTCGGTGAGGTTGGTAACACGAGCGGTGACGCGGGTGCCTTCTGGGTAACGGGCTTTGATAGCGACCCATGGATCTTCACCCAGTTGCTTGAGGCCCAGGGAAACACGATTGCGCTCGCGATCGTACTTCAGAACCTTGACATCGATCTCGTCGCCAACGTTGACGATTTCCGAAGGATGCTTGATACGCTTCCAGGCCATGTCGGTGATGTGCAGCAGGCCATCGACGCCACCCAGATCGACGAATGCGCCGTAATCGGTGAGGTTCTTGACGATACCCTTGACCTGTTGGCCTTCCTGCAGCGATTCCAGCAGAGCTTCACGCTCGGCGGAGTTCTCGGCTTCCAGGACACTGCGACGGGAAACGACAACGTTGTTGCGCTTCTGGTCCAGCTTGATGACCTTGAATTCCAGCTCTTTGCCTTCCAGGTGCGTGGTGTCGCGCACTGGACGGACGTCAACCAGGGAACCTGGCAGGAACGCACGGATGCCGTTAACGTCGACAGTGAAGCCGCCTTTAACCTTACCGTTGATAACGCCCTTGACCACTTCCTCAGCTGCGAAGGCCGCTTCCAGAACGATCCAGCATTCAGCGCGCTTGGCTTTTTCACGGGACAGCTTGGTTTCACCAAAGCCATCTTCAACCGAGTCCAGCGCAACGTGAACTTCGTCACCGACGTTGATGTTCAGTTCGCCAGCGTCGTTGTAGAACTGCTCAAGCGGGATCAGCGCTTCAGACTTCAGACCAGCGTGAACGGTTACCCAGCGAGCCTGGTAATCGATATCAACGATAACGCCGGTGATGATGGAGCCTGCCTGAAGGTTCAGGGTTTTCAAGCTTTCTTCAAAGAGTTCCGCAAAGCTTTCGCTCATTTTAATTCCTGTTGATTAGGGCGAAGTAAACGCCCATCTCCACACCCCAGACGGTGTGGGTTAGTTTCATATAAAAGAAGCGCCGCAGGACTATGACTGGTCCCCTGCGGAGCTTCCTGTCACCCGGCGATATCGCGAAGCGCGATCTCGCTCATGATGCGTTGCAACACCTGATCGATGGACAACTCCGTGGAATCCAGCTGTATCGCATCGGCCGCCGGCTTTAGCGGGGCTACTGCGCGCTGGGTATCACGCTCATCGCGTGCACGGATCTCATCTAGCAGACTCGACAGACTAACATCCTCGCCTTTGCCCTTCAACTGCAAATATCGGCGGCGCGCCCGTTCCTCGGCGCTGGCCGTCAGGAAAATCTTCAGCGGCGCGTCGGGGAACACCACCGTGCCCATGTCGCGGCCATCGGCCACCAGCCCCGGCGGCTCCTGGAATGCGCGCTGGCGTTGCAGCAAGGCTTCGCGCACCGCCGGCAGCGCGGCGACCTGGGAGGCACCGGCGCCCACGCTTTCGGTACGGATGACGTCGCTGACTTCGTCGCCTTCCAGAATAATGCGCTGCAGCTGGCCGTCGGTCGCCGCGATGAATTGCACGTCCAGATGAGCGGCCAGCGCCTTGAGCAATTCCTCGTTGGTCAGGTCGACGCCATGGTTGGCGGCGGCAAACGCCAACAGCCGGTACAAGGCGCCCGAATCGAGCAGGTTCCAGCCCAACTGTCTGGCCAGGATCCCGGCGACGGTGCCCTTGCCCGAACCGCTTGGGCCATCGATGGTGATGACCGGTGCCTTGATGTTCACGACTGTGCCTCTTGTGCTACTCGGATACCGACCTGCGCGCACAGCGCCAGGAAGTTCGGGAACGACGTCGCGACGTTGGCGCAGTCATGGATGCGAATCGGCGCACTGGCGCGCAAAGACGCAACACTGAAGGCCATGGCGATGCGGTGATCACCGTGACCATGGACTTCGCCGCCGCCGATCTGGCCGCCGTCGATAATGATGCCATCCGGGGTTGGCTGGCACTTGACGCCCAGGGCGAGCAAGCCGTCAGCCATCACTTGGATGCGATCCGATTCCTTGACCCGCAGCTCTTCGGCGCCCGTCAGCACGGTACGCCCTTCTGCACAGGCGGCCGCCACGAACAGCACCGGGAACTCGTCGATGGCCAGTGGAACCAGCGCCTCCGGAATCTCGATACCCTTGAGTTTAGCCGCTCGTACGCGCAGGTCAGCCACCGGTTCGCCACCCACTTCACGCTGGTTTTCCAAGGTGATGTCGGCGCCCATCAGGCGCAGGATGTCGATCACGCCGGTACGGGTCGGGTTGATGCCAACGTGCTCCAGAACCAGCTCGGAGCCTTCGGCGATCGAGGCGGCCACCAGGAAGAACGCCGACGACGAGATATCGCCCGGCACTTCGATGTGGGTCGCGGCCAGCTTGCTGCCAGACTCGACGGACGCCGTGGCGCCATCGACCGTGACCGGGTAGCCGAAGCCGCGCAGCATGCGCTCGGTGTGGTCGCGGGTCGGGGCCGGCTCGGTGACGGTGGTCTTGCCTTCGGCGTAGAGACCCGCCAGCAGCAGGCAGGATTTCACCTGGGCGCTGGCCATTGGCATGGTGTAGGTCAAGCCCTTGAGCTTGTTGCCACCACGAATGATCATCGGCGGACGACCCTCGGCGGCCGTCTCGATGACCGCGCCCATTTCCCGCAACGGGTTGGCCACGCGATTCATCGGACGCTTGGACAGCGACGCATCACCGGTCAGGGTGCTGTCGAAATCCTGGGCCGCCAGCAGGCCGGACAACAGGCGCATCGAGGTTCCGGAGTTACCCAGGTAGATCGGCCCCGGAGCAGGCTTGAGGCCGTGCAGGCCGACACCATGGATGGTCACGCGACCGTGGTGCGGGCCTTCGATGACCACGCCCATGTCGCGAAACGCTTGCAGCGTCGCCAGGGCGTCTTCGCCCTCGAGGAAGCCTTCCACTTCGGTTACGCCTTCGGCCAGGGAGCCGAGCATGATCGAGCGGTGGGAAATCGATTTATCGCCCGGTACACGAATACGCCCACTCAGGGAGCCACCAGGTTGTGCCAGGAAAATCAGATCGTTGGAGTTCATAGCGTCCACATAGGCCCGACGGGCCAGGATTTTACTGAAATGCTCGCGGGCCACCCTGGCGCGTGTGAAAACGCCCAGCAATTGGTGCCCGTCCCCTGCATCGACCGCGTCGCGCAAGGCGTCGAGATCGCTGCGAAATGTATCGAGTGTGCGCAAGACAGCTTCGCGGTTGGCGAGGAAGATGTCGTGCCACATGACCGGGTCGCTTCCGGCGATTCTCGTGAAATCGCGGAAACCGCCGGCAGCGTAACGGAAGATCTCAAGATTTTCATTGCGTTTGGCCAATGAATCCACCAGGCCGAACGCCAACAGGTGCGGCAAATGGCTCGTGGCCGCCAACACTTCATCGTGACGCTCGACCTGCATGTGCTCGACATCGGCGCCCAATTCGCGCCACAAACGGTCCACTACGGCGAGCGCGGCAGGGTCCGTCTGGTCCAGGGGCGTGAGGATCACTTTGTGACGACGAAACAGTTCGGCGTTGGAGGCTTCCACCCCGCTCTGCTCGGAACCGGCAATCGGATGACCGGGCACGAAACGCGCCGGCATCCCACCGAAAGCCTCGGTGGCTGCACGCACCACGTTGCCCTTGGCACTGCCGACGTCGGTCAGGATCGCTTGCCCCAGGTTCATGGTTGCCAGACGCGCCAGCAATTTTTCCATGGCCAGGATCGGCACCGCCAGCTGGATCACATCCGCGCCTTGGCATGCGATTGCCAAGTCATCTTCGCAGCGATCAACCACGCCCAACTCCACGGCCAGCCTGCGCGACTGCGGATCCAGGTCGACACCGACCACTTCACGGCACAAGCCGCTTTCACGCAAGCCCTTGGCAAACGAGCCGCCGATCAAGCCCAGGCCGACCACCACCAGGCGATCGATCATAGAGACAGCAGGTTGCAGCGAAGTGACATCAACCACGAACCAGGACCTTGCTCAACGCCTCGAGGAAACGGCTGTTTTCCGCCGGCAGGCCAATGGTGATGCGCAGATGGTTCGGCATGCCGTAATTGGCCACCGGACGCACGATCACACCTTCGCGCAACAGCCCCTGGTACACCGGCGCGGCGACGCGCCCCAGGTCGACACAGATGAAGTTGCCTTTCGAGGGAATCCAACCCAGGCCCAGTTCACGCAGGCCTGCCTCCAACTGCTCCATGCCGGCCGCGTTCAGGCGACGGCTTTCAGCCAGGTAGGCTTCATCCTGCAAGGCCGCACAGGCGGCGGCCAGGGCAAAGCTGTTGACGTTGAACGGCTGGCGCACGCGGTTCAGCACATCGGCCACCACGGCAGTGGACAGGCCGTAGCCGACCCGCAGCGAGGCCAAGCCGTAGGCTTTGGAGAACGTACGCGATACCAGCAGGTTCGGGTAGGCCGCGAGGAAGTCCAGGCCATCGGGCAAATCGCTGCCTTCGGCGTATTCGATGTAGGCCTCGTCCAGCACCACCAGCACGTGGGCGGGCACGTCCTGGAGGAAGTCATCCAAGGCCTGGGCATCGAACCAGGTGCCAGTCGGGTTGTTCGGGTTAGCGATGAAGACCACTCGGGTATTGGCGTCGATGGCCGCCAACATGGCCAGCAGGTCGTGCCCCCACTCCTTGGCCGGAACCACATGGGCATCCGCGCCGACGGCCTGGGTGGCGATCGGGTAGACCGCGAACGCGTGCTCGCTGAATACAGCGTTGAGACCTGGCGCCAGATCCGCCCGCGCCACCAACTCAAGAATGTCGTTGGAGCCGTTGCCCAGGGTCACCTGGTTCAGCTCGACACCGCAACGCTCGGCCAGCAGGCTTTTCAACGCAAAGCCATTGCCATCGGGGTAACGGGTCAGCTCGGCCAGTTCGTCGCGGATTGCCGCCAGCGCCTTGGGGCTCGCGCCCAGCGGGTTTTCGTTGCTCGCCAACTTGACGATGCTGGCCGGATCCAGGTCCAGCTCGCGGGCCAGTTCGTCCACGGGTTTGCCCGGAACGTAAGGCGAGAGTTGTTGCACGCCTGGCTGAGCCAGAGCGAGGAAGTTGCCACTCATTTGCTATCCGCCCTTAAAGAACTGCCTTGGGGTAGGAACCCAGCACCTTGAGTGCCACTGCTTCCTGACTGATTTTTTCCAGCACACCTTTTACCAGCGGATCGCGGTGATGGCCGACAAAATCGATGAAGAACACGTAGGTCCATTTACCGCTACGCGACGGACGGGTCTCGATCCGCGTCAGGTCGATACCGTTGTCGTGGAACGGCACCAGCAGCTCATGGAGCGCGCCCGGCTTGTTGCTCATGGAGACGATGATCGATGTCTTGTCGTCGCCGGTCGGCGGCACTTCCTGGCTACCGATCATCAGGAACCGCGTGGAGTTGTCCGGACGATCCTCGATTTTCTCGGCCAGGCGAGTCAGCCCGTAGAGGCCGGCCGCCATGTCGCCGGCAATCGCCGCCGAGTTCCACTCGCCCTTGACCCGCTTGGCCGCCTCGGCGTTGCTCGAGACCGCCACGCGCTCGACGTTCGGGTAATGAGCGTCCAGCCACTTGCGGCACTGGGCCAACGACTGGGCGTGGGAATAGATCCGGCTGATGCTGTCGGTCTTGGTGTTCTCGCCCACCAGCAGGTGATGGTGGATACGCAGCTCGACTTCACCGCAGATCACCATGTCGTGCTCGAGGAAGCTGTCCAGCGTGTGGTTGACCGCACCTTCGGTGGAGTTCTCCACCGGCACCACGCCAAAATTCACCGCGCCGGCGGCGACTTCACGGAACACTTCATCGATGGCCGCCATCGGCTTGCTGATCACCGCGTGACCGAAGTGCTTCATGGCCGCAGCCTGGGTGAACGTGCCTTCCGGCCCCAGGTAGGCGACTTTCAGCGGCTGCTCGAGGGCCAGGCACGAGGACATGATTTCGCGGAACAAGCGCGCCATCTCTTCGTTGCCCAGCGGCCCCTTGTTGCGCTCCATGACACGCTTGAGCACCTGGGCTTCACGCTCGGGGCGATAGAACACCGGCACTTCGCCTTCAGCCAGGGAGGCCATCTTCACCCGGGCGACTTCCTGGGCGCAGCGCGCGCGCTCGCTGATCAGTTCCAGGACCTTTTCATCCAGGGCGTCGATGCGCAGGCGCAGCGCCTTGAGTTCTTGCTCAGACATCAGCCATGTTCCTTCTCGAACTCTGCCATGTAGGCGATCAGCGCATTGACGGCGTTGATGTCGACGGCGTTGTAGATGGAGGCGCGCATGCCACCGACCGAACGGTGGCCCTTGAGGTTCAGCAGGCCGCGTTCGTCGGCACCGGCCAGGAACGGTTTGTCGAGACGGTCGTCGGCCAGGCGGAACGGCACGTTCATCCATGAGCGATCGGTCTTGTTGATCGGGTTGCTGTAGAGGCCGCTGGCGTCGATGAAGTCATACAGCGTGCGCTGCTTCACTTCGTTGAGCTTGCCGATGGCTTCGACACCGCCCTGCTCCTTCAGCCATTCGAACACCAGCCCGGACAGGTACCAGGCCAGGGTCGGCGGGGTGTTGTACATCGAGCCGTTGTCGGCCGCGACCTTGTAGTTGAGCATGGTCGGGCACAGGGAACGGGCACGCCCCAGCAGGTCTTCGCGAATGATGGCGACCAGGATGCCGCTTGGGCCGATGTTCTTCTGGGCACCGGCGTAGATCATGCCGAAACGGGAGATATCCACAGGGCGCGAGAGAATGTCCGAAGACATGTCGGCCACTAATGGCACGTCGCCAGTTTCCGGGATCCAGTTGAATTCCAGGCCGCCAATGGTTTCGTTCGGCGCGTAGTGAACATAGGCCGCGTCCTTGGACAGCTTCCACTCGTTCTGGCCGGGAATGGCGAAATAGTCGTAGGGCTTGGCGGTGGCCGCCACGTTGACGTGACCGTAGCGCGACGCTTCTTCGATGGCTTTCTGCGACCAGATGCCGGTGTCGATATAGTCGGCGCTGCCGTTTTCCGGCAACAGGTTCAACGGGATCTGGGCGAACTGCTGGCTGGCGCCGCCCTGCAGGAACAGCACCTTGTAGTTGGACGGGATGTTCAGCAGATCACGCAGGTCCTGCTCGGCCTTGGTGGCAATGGACACGAACTCATCGCTGCGATGGCTCATCTCCATGACCGACAGGCCCTTGCCGTGCCAGTCGAGGAGTTCACCCTGGGCACGTTTCAGGACCGCTTCAGGAAGCGCCGCCGGGCCGGCACAGAAGTTATAGGCTCTCTTGCTCACATCCAATCTCGCTCTGATCTGGTGGTCACTAAATCTTTTGATCTATACACAACTCCACTGTGGGAGCGAGCTTGCTCGCGATAGCGGCACAACAGTCAACGTTGATGTTGAATGCCAGTCCGTCATCGCGAGCAAGCTCGCTCCCACAGGGGCCGTTCACTCAAGGTATGAAACCTCAGGGGAGCAGCATTCCCCCGGCAGGGGATGGTGCAGTGTCGCAAATTTTCAAACAGAACAAACAACAAGGGGGCGAATCTTCATCCGCCCCCTGCGTGTCCGCTTAGTCCTGCGGTTCTTCTTCGTCTGCGGCAGCGTCAAGCGGTTGGTCGCCGACAGCATCGTCGACATCGGCGCCGAGGGTGCCGTCGAGCGCCACGCCGTCTTCGCCTTCCAGCTCCTCGCCTTCGACTTCCGACGGCTCCTGGACCCGCTCGAGCCCGACCAGCGTTTCGTCGCTGGCCAGCTTGATCAGCGTCACGCCCTGGGTGTTACGACCCAGGCTCGAGACTTCGTCGACCCGCGTACGCACCAGCGTGCCCTGGTCGGAAATCAACATGATCTCCTCGCCGTCGAGCACCTGCACGGCGCCGACCAGGCGACCGTTACGCTCGTTGCTGACCATGGCGATCACGCCCTGGCCGCCACGCTTGTACTCGGGGAACTCGCTGATGGCCGTGCGCTTGCCATAACCACGGGCCGAAGCGGTGAGGATCTGGCTGCCTTCTTCAGGGATCAGCATGGAAATCAGCTTCTGCCCTTCCGGCAGGCGCATACCACGGACACCGCGGGCGGTACGGCCCATGGCGCGAACGTCGGATTCCTTGAAGCGGGTAACCTTGCCGCCGTCGGAGAACAGCATGACCTCACGCTCGCCGTCGGTGATGGCGGCGGAAATCAGCACGTCGCCTTCGTCCAGCTCCAGGGCGATCAGACCGACGCTGCGCTGGCGACTGAAGGATTCCAGCGGGGTCTTCTTCACGGTGCCGTTGGCGGTGGCCATGAAGATGTAGTGACCTTCGGTGTATTCCTCCACCGGCAGCATGGTGGTGATGTATTCACCCTCGTCCAGCGGCAACAGGTTGACCAGCGGACGGCCGCGGGCAGCACGGGATGCTTCCGGGATCTCGTAGGTCTTGAGCCAGTACACCTTGCCTTTGCTGGAGAACAGCAACAGCGTGGTGTGGCTGTTGGCGACCAACAGGTGAGCGATGTAGTCCTCGTCCTTGACACCGGTCGCCGACTTGCCTTTGCCACCGCGACGCTGGGCCTGGTAGGCGGCCAGCGGCTGGGTCTTGGCGTAGCCGCCGTGGGAGATGGTCACCACGCGCTCTTCTTCCGGGATCATGTCACCCAGGGTCAGGTCCAGGCGCGCATCGAGGATCTCGGTGCGGCGCACGTCGCCATATTCGGCGCGGATCACTTCCAGTTCTTCGCGGATCACTTCCATCAGGCGCGTGGCGCTGTTGAGGATGCGGATCAGCTCGCCGATCTGGTTGAGGATCTCCTGGTACTCGGCCAGCAGCTTCTCGTGCTCCAGGCCGGTCAGGCGGTGCAGGCGCAGTTCCAGGATGGCTTGCGCCTGTTCCGGGGACAGGAAGTACTTGCCTTCGCGCAGGCCGTATTGCGGATCGAGGTTTTCCGGACGGCACGAATCGGCGCCGGCGCGCTCGACCATGGCCACCACCGCGGAGGACTCCCAAGGGGTGCTGATCAGCGCCTCCTTGGCTTCCGACGGCGTTGGCGAGGCCTTGATCAAGGCGATCACCGGGTCGATGTTCGACAGGGCAACGGCCTGGCCTTCGAGAATGTGACCCCGCTCGCGAGCCTTGCGCAGTTCGAACACCGTGCGACGGGTCACCACTTCGCGACGGTGACGTACGAAGGCTTCCAGCAGGTCCTTGAGGTTCAGGATCCGCGGACGACCGTCGATCAGCGCAACGATGTTGATGCCGAACACGCTTTGCAGCTGGGTCTGGGCGTAGAGGTTGTTGAGGATCACCTCAGGCACTTCGCCACGGCGCAGCTCGATCACGACGCGCATGCCGTCCTTGTCGGACTCGTCACGCAGCTCGGTGATGCCTTCGAGCTTCTTCTCTTTCACCAGCTCGGCGATCTTCTCGATCAGGCGGGCCTTGTTCAGCTGGTATGGCAGTTCGGTGATAACGATCTGCTGGCGACCACCGACCTTGTCGATGTCCTCGACCGTCGAGCGGGCGCGCATGTAAATGCGGCCACGGCCGGTGCGGTAGGCTTCGATGATACCGGCGCGACCGTTGATGATCGCGGCGGTCGGGAAGTCCGGACCCGGGATGTATTGCATCAGCTCATCGACGGTCAGCTCGGGATTGTCGATGAGGGCCAGGCAACCGTCGATGACTTCACCGAGGTTGTGCGGTGGGATGTTGGTCGCCATGCCCACGGCGATACCGCTGGAGCCGTTGACGAGCAGGTTCGGGATACGGGTCGGCATGACCGCCGGGATCATTTCGGTGCCGTCGTAGTTCGGCACCCAGTCCACGGTTTCCTTGTGCAGGTCGGCCAGCAGCTCGTGGGCCAGCTTGGTCATGCGCACTTCGGTGTATCGCATGGCCGCGGCGTTGTCGCCGTCCACGGAACCGAAGTTGCCCTGGCCGTCTACCAGCAGGTAGCGCAGGGAGAATGGCTGCGCCATACGAACGATGGTGTCGTACACGGCAGTGTCGCCGTGGGGGTGATACTTACCGATCACGTCGCCGACGACACGGGCGGATTTCTTGTACGGCTTGTTGAAGTCGTTGCCCAGCTCGCTCATCGCGAACAGCACGCGCCGGTGCACGGGCTTCAAGCCATCGCGCGCATCCGGCAGCGCCCGCCCGACGATTACGCTCATCGCGTAGTCGAGGTAGGACTGTTTCAGCTCGTCTTCGATATTGACCGGGAGGATTTCTTTGGCCAGTTCGCCCATGAGAAGCCTGATTCCTTTTTCTGGTGAAACCTCGTCACATCCAGATGGGACGAACGAAGCTCGCCGCTGCAGAACAAGTGCCGTGCAGCGACTTACGACAAATCAACGAGTTATGCCATGGATCTGCGCAGTAAAGACCACCTCGCGAGGCGGCCTTGGAAACCGCCGGATGTTATCACAAGAGCCGCCACGCACCTATCCCCCAGATGCGCATGGTGCGTAGTTAGTTGACCGGTGACAGGCTGATATGGGATCAGAGGGGCTTAGAAGCGCAACGAATGAAGATTTATGGCTGGATTCCGACTCATTTGTTGACTTTTCAGACCTCATCGCGAGCAAGCTCGCTCCCACAGGAATTTTGTGAACACCGAAAATCCAGTGTGGGAGCGAGCTTGCTCGCGATGGCGGCCGATCAAACCCTGGAAATCCTCAGTGCAGCCGCTTGCGGCACATCAATTGCGCCAGCTTGGCAGTGTCCGGACGCTCGATGATGCCCTTCTCGGTCACAATCACATCGATCAAATCCGCCGGCGTGACATCGAATACCGGGTTGAAGGCGTCAATATCCGCGCCGAGCCCCTTGCCGCCGACTTCCAGCAGTTCGCGCCTGTCGCGCTCTTCCATTGGAATGTCGTCACCGCTGGCCAGGCTCAGGTCGACGATCGAACTCGGCGCCACCACCATGAAGCGCACGCCATGGTGCATGGCACAGACGGCCAGCTGATAAGTGCCGATCTTGTTCGCCACGTCGCCATTGGCGGCGATGCAATCGGCACCGACGATCACCCAAGTCACCCCTTTGGTCTTCATGATGTGGGCAGCGGCGGAGTCGGCATTGAGGGTCACCGGGATGCCTTCACGAGCCAATTCCCATGCCGTCAGGCGCGAGCCTTGCAGCCACGGCCGGGTTTCGTCGGCATAGACACGCTCCACCATGCCCTCGATATAGGCACCCCGGATGACCCCCAAGGCCGTGCCGAAACCGCCGGTGGCCAGGGCGCCGGTGTTGCAGTGGGTGAGGATGGCCTGGGCGTTGCCCTGGTGCTTGCGGATCAGGTCGACACCCAGTTGGGCCATGGTCAGGTTGGCTTCGCGATCACTCTCGTGGATGGCGATGGCCTCGGCCTCGAGCACCGCCAGTGGCTCGGCATGCCCTTTCAAGCGCCCCAGCCGGTCACGCATCCGATCCAGCGCCCAGAACAGGTTCGCCGCCGTCGGCCGGGCCTCGGTCAGCAAGGCAAAATCGGCCTCCAGCGCCGCCTGCCAATCGCCGCCCTCGGCCATCCTGGCCCGCGCCGCCAGCACAACGCCATACGCCGCGCTGATGCCGATGACCGGCGCGCCGCGCACGACCATCGAGCCAATGGCCTCGGCCACGTCGGCGACACGGGTGCAGGCGATCCAGTTCTCCTCGAACGGCAGGCTACGCTGGTCCAGCAGGTACAGGACGCCATCACGCCAATCGATGGCCTTCACCTTCTCCGCAGCCAATAGTCGATCGCGCATCCTTCACCCCGTACTCATGAACAAAAGCCGCCGATTATAGCGATCCCTCCGCGAAGACGCTCGGGTATACTTCGCCATCCTTTATACCCCATGGAACCGTTCCACGATGCCCAAGCCTGCCGTTGCGCTCGACTTATTATTGCTGCCGACCTGGTTGGTGCCTGTCGAACCCGCCGGTGTTGTGCTCAAGGATCATGGCCTGGGCATCCGCGACGGTTGCATCGTGTTCATCGGCCCACGGGCAGAAGCCCTGAAATGTGACGCCACCGAGGTCCGTGAGCTACCCGGCATGCTGCTCAGCCCCGGCCTGATCAACGCCCACGGCCACGCGGCCATGACCTTGTTCCGTGGCTTGGCCGACGACCTGCCCTTGATGACCTGGCTGGAACAGCACATCTGGCCGGCCGAGGCCAAATGGGTCGATGAAGATTTCGTGCGCAATGGTACCGACCTGGCGATCGCCGAGCAGATCAAGGGCGGCATCACCTGTTTCTCCGATATGTATTTCTACCCCAAGATCGCCAGCCAGTGCGTCCACGACAGCGGGATCCGCACGCAAATCGCCATTCCGAGCCTCGACTTCCCGATCCCCGGTGCCGCCAGCGCCGACGACGCCATTCGTCAGGGCATCGAATTGTTTGGCGACCTCAAGCATCACCCACGGATCAAAGTCGCATTCGGCCCGCACGCGCCCTACACGGTGGGCGACGAGAACCTGGAGAAAATCCGCGTGATCGCCGAGGAACTGGACGCGGCCATTCATATGCACGTTCACGAAACCGCCTTCGAAGTGCAGCAGGCTGTGGATAACACCGGTGAGCGGCCGATGGCTCGCCTCGGGCGCCTGGGCCTGCTGGGGCCACGCTTCCAAGCCGTGCACATGACTCAAATCAGCGACGAAGACCAGGCCTTGCTGGTAGAAAGCAATTGCAGCGTGATCCACTGCCCGGAGTCGAACCTGAAGCTGGCCAGCGGTTTCTGCCCGGTGGAACGCCTGTGGCAGGCCGGCGTCAATGTCGCCCTTGGCACCGATGGCGCGGCGAGCAACAACGACCTTGACCTGCTCGGCGAAACCCGCACCGCCGCCCTGCTGGCCAAGGCCGTCGCCGGTTCGGCCACGGCCCTGGATGCCCATCGGGCCCTGCGCATGGCCACGCTCAATGGCGCCCGGGCGCTGGGCATCGAAACGACCGTCGGCTCCCTGGAAATCGGCAAGGCCGCCGACTTGGTGGCGTTCGATTTGTCGGGCCTGGCCCAGCAACCGATCTACGACCCGGTGTCGCAGTTGATCTATGCCACCGGTCGCGATTGCGTCAAACACCTGTGGGTAGGCGGCAAGCCGTTAATGGAGGATGGCCGGCTGACCCGGATGGACGAACCGACACTGATCGCCACGGCCCAGGCCTGGGGTCGCCGCATCAGCGGCCACAACGAATGACCACGCCCCTTGAGCCACGGCTCGGGGCACCTGATTTTTCAAGCTTTTCGAGGATCTGCACATGAGCAACGTCGACCACGCCGAAATCGCCAAATTCGAAGCCCTGGCCCATCGCTGGTGGGACCGTGAAAGCGAATTCAAACCGCTGCACGACATCAACCCGCTGCGGGTCAACTGGATTGACGAACGGGTCAATCTGGCCGGCAAGAAAGTCCTCGACGTCGGTTGCGGCGGCGGCATCCTCAGCGAAGCCATGGCCCAGCGCGGTGCAACGGTGATGGGCATCGACATGGGCGAAGCCCCGCTGGCGGTGGCGCAACTGCACCAGTTGGAATCCGGCGTCAGCGTGGAATACCGGCAGATCACCGCCGAAGCCCTGGCCGAAGAAATGCCCGGCCAAGTCGACGTGGTCACCTGCCTGGAGATGCTCGAGCACGTGCCAGACCCTTCCTCGGTCATCCGCGCCTGCTTCCGCATGGTCAAGCCGGGCGGCCAAGTGTTCTTCTCCACCATCAACCGCAACCCGAAGGCCTATCTGTTCGCCATCATCGGTGCCGAATACATCATGAAGCTGTTGCCACGGGGCACCCACGACTTCAAGAAATTCATCCGCCCTTCCGAACTGGGCGCCTGGAGCCGCGCGGCCGGGCTGACGGTCAAGGACATCATCGGCCTGACCTACAACCCGCTGACCAAGCACTACAAGCTGGCCGCCGACGTTGACGTCAACTACATGATCCAGACCCTGCGCGAGGAATAAGTCGATGCGTCTCAAAGCGGTTCTCTTCGACATGGACGGCACGCTGCTCGACACCGCGCCAGACTTCATCGCCATCTGCCAGGCCATGCGCGCCGACCGTGGCTTGCCACCGATGAACACCCAGCACATACGCGACGAGATTTCCGGCGGCGCCCGGGCGATGGTCGCGGTGACCTTTTCCATGGACCCGGAATCACCGGGGTTCGAGGAACTGCGCCAGGAATTCCTTGATCGCTACCTCAAGGGGTGCGCGGTCCACAGCCACCTGTTCGACGGCATGGCCGAGGTGCTGGCCGATATCGAGGCGGCCAACCTGATCTGGGGCGTGGTCACCAACAAGCCGGTACGTTTCGCCGAACCGATCATGCAGCAACTGGGCCTGGCCGAGCGCTCGAAAGTGTTGATCTGCCCTGACCACGTGAAAAACAGCAAGCCGGACCCGGAACCGCTGACCCTGGCGTGCAAGCTGCTCGACCTGGACCCGGCCAGCGTGCGGTTCGTGGGCGATGACCTGCGGGACATCGAGTCCGGCCGCAGCGCCGGCACCAAGCCCTGCGCGGTGACCTATGGCTACATTCACCCGGACGACAACCCCAAGCACTGGGGCGCGGATGTGGTGATCGACCATCCATTGGCCCTGCGTGAAGTGCTGGATAACGCGTTGTGCAGTTGCTGAGCTGAGGACCGCTCTAGTGGCGAGGGAGCTTGCTCCCGCTCGGCGGCGAAGCCGTCGCCTGGGGACCGCTTCCCAGTCCAGCGGGAGCATGCTCCCTCGCCACAAAAGCTCACTAAATTCATTAAGCTCAGTTAGCTCAGTTAGCTCACTGGCCATGACTGCTCTGCACAAACGGTAACGTGCCGCTTTATTTTGTTGAGGTTTTTTATGTTTGATTATTCCCCCCGCCCCGATCTGCTCAATGGCCGGGTGATCCTGGTCACCGGCGCCGGTCGCGGGATCGGTGCCGCTGCTGCGAAAGCCTACGCCGCCCACGGTGCCACCGTCCTGCTGCTGGGCAAGACCGAAGCCAACCTGACCCAGGTCTACGATGAAATCGAAGCGGCCGGTCATCCGCAACCGGCGGTAATCCCGGTCAACCTCGAAACCGCCCTGCCGCATCAATACGATGAACTGGCGGCGATGATCGAAACCGAGTTCGGTCACTTGGACGGCCTGCTGCACAATGCCTCGATCATCGGCCCACGTACGCCACTGGAACAGTTGTCCGGTGAGAACTTCATGCGGGTGATGCACGTCAACGTCAACGCGATGTTCATGCTCACCAGCACCTTGCTGCCCTTGCTCAAATTGTCCAAGGACGCGTCGGTGGTGTTCACGTCCAGCAGCGTCGGCCGCAAGGGCCGGGCCTACTGGGGCGCCTATGGTGTGTCCAAGTTCGCCACCGAGGGGCTGATGCAGACCCTGGCCGACGAAGTCGATACCGTCGCCCCGGTGCGCGCCAACAGCATCAACCCCGGTGCCACCCGCACCAGCATGCGCGCCCAGGCCTATCCGGGAGAAAACCCGCTCAACAATCCGACGCCCGAAGAAATCATGCCGGTCTACCTGTACCTCATGGGCCCGGACAGCAGCGGCGTCAACGGCCAGGCGTTCAACGCGCAATAACGATCCGAGCCGGCGGCGCGACGATTTACCGTCGCGACACCGGCCCTGATCCATGCCAAACCAGGCGAACCGCCAAGCCCACGTCGCCGACGCTTATCGCGAGCCGTTTTCAATCCATTGATTCCTAATCGGTTTTTACTGAAATGAACCGAATGGCACGACTTTCGCTCTAACCTCTTCAAACATGCCATGTTCGGCAGGTAATGGACGTTGAGACGAGACTTATGCCTGCCATGGAAAGCGGACTAAACTCAAATCAGTTGTCCTACGGGACTGATGGACCAGTACGACGCGCAGCCCGAAGCCGTCACACCCAACCTGCGGGACAGATTTAGCTTAGGGGCTAACGCCATATGAAAACGCCCACCCAGATCAACGCGATCGACTTCGACAGCGCCAAATTGCAGCGCCTGGGCCTGGCCCAGCCATCGCCGCTTGCTGCACGCTCTGTCAACCTGTCGCAATTGCGCCAACAACTGAGCCAGCAACTGCAGACCAGCCTGGAGCCACAGCGCATCCTGGGCCTGTTTTTCCGCGAAATTCAGCGACTGGTGCCCCTGGATGCGTTGGCCTATCAGCACAAAGCCAGTGACCTGCGCCTGGAGTTCGGGCAACGGGGGCATCACACCCTCCGCTACAACCTGAGCCATGAAGGCGAACACCTGGGGGAACTGGTATTTCGCCGCAACCAGCGTTTCACCGAGGCGGAACAGAGCGATCTCGAATCCATCATGTCGACGCTGCTGTACCCACTGCGCAACGCGCTGCTCTACCGCGCCGCCACCCGTAGTGCCCTGCGCGATCCGCTGACCGGTACCGGCAACCGCATCGCCATGGACCAGACCCTGATGCGGGAAATCGACATGGCCAAGCGTCATTCGCAGCCCTTGTCAGTGCTGATGCTCGATATCGATCATTTCAAGCGCATCAACGACAACCATGGTCACGGCGTCGGTGACGAAGTGCTCAAGGCCGTGGCCGAGTCGAGCAAGGGCCAACTGCGCAACGTGGACATGGTGTTCAGGTTCGGCGGTGAAGAATTTCTGATCCTGCTGGCCAATACCAGCCGGGATGCGGCGGCCATGGTCGGCGAACGGCTGCGTTATGCCGCCCAGGCCCAGGATTACTTCGCCGCTGGCACCCGGATCGAGCTGACCGTCAGCCTGGGCTGCGCCACCCTGCTACCGGGGGAATCTTCGGAAAGCCTGCTGCGCAGGGTCGACAGCGCGCTGTACGTGGCCAAGCGCGAAGGCCGCAATCGACTGGCGATGGCCGGCTGAAGCAACGAAAGAATATAAGAACACCGACATCCCTGTGGGAGCGGGCTTGCTCCGGGCGGCGATCCGGTGATGATGGCTGCACATCCAACATCTGCGCAAGCTGACCCACCGCTATCGCGAGCAAGCTCGCTCCCACAGGGATTTGGAGTGGGGTTGAAACCAGCCTCCACCCCGAAACAACTGTGGGAGCGAGCTTGCTCGCGATGACGGTCTGGCAGTCAACCTCCCCGTCGACTGTCAGACCGCTTCGCGAGCAGGCTCGCTCCCACAGGTTGTGGCTATCTGTAGCGGTAGGGATCAGCTCCCGGCCAATGCCAGGCGCTCGCGGGTGGATGACGACTTACTCACTGTCTCCGACTGTTCCAGTTGCATGCAACGCTCCAGGAACAGGTACATGTAGTCATAGCTCTTGCACACGGCCTGGCGCAGCTCCGTTTGCAGGGCTTTGCTCGGGTTCATCCCCGCCAGCGTACAGATGATTTCCAAGGCTTCCCAAGGATGGGCATCGTCGTACTGGGCATGCATCTTCAGCCATTTCATGGCCCGCTTGCGGTCTTCCTCGGCGAAGGCGGCCGCATAGACACCGTTGGAACACACCAGCGCCGACCACTCTCCCGTGGCACCCTCGATGGCATAGTTGGTCGCGGCGATGGCCACGATCAACGCGTCCGAGGAACTGGTGTGCCAGCACCAATGGCTCAAGGCATGAAGCTCAGGCGGTACCTGCTGGGCCTGCAGGTCTTCCAGGGTCACGCCATGGGCGGCGCTCCAGTTGACCCAGTAGTCGGCATGGTTGAGTTCGACACGAATGTTGCGCATCAGCCAGCGACGCGCCATGTCCTCGCCAGGGTGGCGGGCAAAGCGGGTCTTGGTGAGGTTCTGTGCCATGTATAAAGCGAACTGCTCGACGACCGGCCAACCACCAATGAGGTAGTGGCGCATGGTCTTGGCGCTGAGCTTGTTGTCGCGCATGCGCTGATACAGTTCGTGTTCGACAACCCGGCGCTTGCTCTCGCTGCAATCGGTAATGAGCTGCTGTGCCCATTTCGGATAGCTTGTAGCGTCCATGAGCGGGCCTGTTCGGTTGAATGTGTCGATCACTGTCGGGCTCCTTTTGATTGTGATTTTCTCGGATCAACAAGCGTTTCAGCGGAACGTGCCGGGGGCCTTGAATAACAACGGCTGGGGCCGGGCCGGCCGACATTGCAACGTGTCGCAGGTAAACAATTGCGGGCGTTCGATCACATACCCCTGAGCGTAGTCCACCCCAATCTCCAGCAATGCCTGCTCGATCTGGGCTGTTTCTACAAACTCGGCAATCGTGCGCTTACCCATGACGTGACCGATGTGAGTGATCACTTCGACCATTGCACGGTTAATCGGGTCGTCCAGCATATCCTTTACGAAACTCCCGTCGATCTTCAAGAAGTCTACAGGTAAATGTTTCAGGTAAGCGAATGAAGACATTCCGGCGCAAAAGTCATCCAGCGAGAAATAACATCCCAAGCTCTTGAGTTCATTGATAAAACGGATCGCACTGCCGAGATTCGAAATAGCGCTGGTTTCTGTAATTTCAAAACAAATCATTTCCGGCGGAATCGAGTAGGCGGCGAACTGTTTACGCAGAAAGTCGAGGACCGCCTGAGCTCCGTGAGTTGTGCCTGACAGATTAATCGCACAGATCGCCATGGGCCCCTGTCGCGATTCATTCAGGCACTGGCGGATGATCTTGAAGACGTTTTCCACCACCCAACGATCCAGGGATGTCATCAGCCCGTAGCGTTCCGCCGCGGGAATGAAGCTGTCCGGCAGGATCATCCGCCCGGCTTCGTCATGCAGGCGCAGCAGGATTTCTATGTGCCCGCCACCATGATCGCCCGGGCCCAGCGCGGCGATTTCCTGGGCGTACAGGCAAAAGCGGTTTTCCTCCAAAGCCATGTGCAGGCGCTGGACCCAGGCCATCTCGCCAAAGCGCAGGGACACCTCCGAGTCGTCGGCATGATAGACCTGGACCCGGTTGCGCCCCTTTTCCTTGGCCATATAACAGGCCATGTCGGCGGCCCGCAGGGATGCCTCCAGGGTCGTCGGGGTCTGGGCGATATGCACCAGGCCAATGCTCACGGTGGTCACGAACGGCCGGCCCTTCCAGACAAAATGCAGGTTCTGCACGGTCTGGCGCAGCCCTTCGGCAATCTTTTCCGCAGCCTCCGGCGAACAGTTCTCCAGCAGGATCCCGAACTCATCGCCGCCCAACCGGGCGAGGGTGTCGTTTTCCCGCAGCCCTGATTGCAACAAGGCACAGATATGCCGCAACAATTCGTCCCCCGCCGCGTGACCGCAGGTGTCGTTGACCAGCTTGAACTGGTCCAGGTCGAGAAACATCAAGGCATGACGACCGACCTGGCGAGTGAGGTTGTGCAAGGCCTGCTCGAGGCGATACTCGAATTCCCGGCGGTTGGCCAGGCCGGTCAGGGCGTCGTGGGTGGCCTGCCACGACAGGTTGGCGATGTATTGCCGCTCCTGGGTCATGTCATGCAGCACCAGCACGGCGCCGCTGACCTTGCCAGCATGGCGGATCGGCGCGCCCACCAGGGTGACCGAGACCGTGCTGCCATCCAGGCGCTGGATCAGTTTCGAATGTTCGCTGGCGCCACTGAGTCGACCGCTGAGGATGTGCTCGATCAAGGTCAGCCCTTCGGTCTGGGCATTGTCATCGAGCAAATTGAACAGCGCGGCCAAGGGCAAGCCCGTGGCGTGTTCGGCCTTCCAATGGGTCATCGCTTCGGCGGCGGGGTTCATGTAGGCGATGGCCCCTTCCACGTCGGTGGTGATCACCCCATCGCCAATGGATTGCAGGGTGATCTGCGCTCGTTCTTTCTCCATCTGCAGCGCATTGGCGAACACCTGCCGCTGGGCCAGCAACTTATGGGTACGCAACAGCGCCAGGACGATCAACCCCAGGGCGGTGGCGAAATTGGTCACCAGCAGCAGCCGCAGGATGAAACGCGAGCCCTCGCCCAGCGCGTCGCTGAACGCCTTGGCAGCCGGGGTCACGGAATCATTGATCGCAAAGATCTGGGCCTTCCAGCCGCGGATGTCCACCTCCGAGGCCTGGCCCGCGGCGATGCTGCCGTGCATCTGCCGGGCGACGTTATTCAATTCGATCAGGTAGCCGTCGCCCACCGTCCAGAGATCGATGGCTTCTTCCAAGTAACTGAAGTGACGGAAATTCAAATAAAGCCAGATCAGGCTGGACACATCGTCCGGGTGATTGCCGCCCTTGAGGATGCCGGCCCGTGCGGCTTCCAGGTCCGGCGGTTCGCGGTCCAGCGCCACCCGCAATTCGTGGCCGCCCTCGGGAACGGCGATGGCTTGCTGAAATTTTCGGAAAATCGCCTCGTCGCGGCTGTCGGCGTAGAGGTTGAGGTAATAGATGGCGTCTTTCTGCCCCTTGGACCAGAGACTCTCCCCCGCCACATAGCCGCGAACCGCAGACAATACGTATAGGCTGACGCCGCCGAGCAATGCCTGAAATAGCACAACGGCGATAAAGGGCCAGACGATACCCAGCAGCCGTGGTGTTCCGAGAGGCTGCTTTTGCTTCATGAGGTCCCTTGCACACAGGTATTGCGGACGAACACCCGCCAGAATTCCACTCCTGACTCAATAGCCTAGGCTAGTTTTCGACCCATCGAATGAATGGATGAACAGATCGACAGACTTTGCGTGGAATTTGGGAAGAACAGCGGGTTTGCCTGCTTTTTTTCCGATACTAAGCGCAGAAAAGCGCCGGAAACTCAAGGCTGCTGTATTTGTTGCAAATGACCGTAGAGCCGAGCGTACAAGCCCCCTTCGGCAATCAGTTGCAAATGGTCGCCGTCTTCGGCGATTTGCCCACCGTCGAACACCAGGACTCGATCGGCCTGTTTCACCGCCGAGAGTCGGTGGGCGATGATCAGGGTGGTACGCGCGCTCAAGAAGCGCGCCAGGGCCTGGTGCAGGTTGTACTCGGTGGCCGCGTCCAGGGCCGAGGTGGCTTCGTCGAGGATCACCACCCGAGGATTGGCCAATACCATGCGGGCAATGGCCAGCCGTTGGCGCTGCCCGCCGGACAACCGCACCCCGGAACGCCCAACGATGCTTTCCAGGCCCAGGGGCAGCGCCCGTACCGTAGCGTCGAGTTGGGCGATTTCCAGCGCCTGCCAGCAGGCCTCGTCGCTGCGTTCACGGCCCATGGTCAAGTTAGCCCGCACCGTGTCGTTGAACAACGCCGGATGCTGAAGCACCACAGCGACGTTCTCGCGAATGGTTTCCAGGCCAACCTCCTGCTGCGTGGCGCCGCCGAAACGAATGCTACCCGACTGCGGCGTGGACAGCCCGAGCAGCAACTGCACCAAGGTGCTCTTGCCGCCGCCACTGGCCCCGACGATGGCGACGTTTTCCCCCGCAGAGATGGACAGGTTCAATTGGTCGAGCACCAACTCCTCGCCGTAACCGAAACTCAACCCCTGGATCTCGATGCCCACGGTGTCACGGCTCTTGAACGGATCGACGCCGCCGGTGTACTGCGGCTCGTCGGCCCGGGCCAGCAGTTCATTGATACGGTTCAAGGCGCCACCGGCGGCGTAAAAGGCGTACTGCAAATTCAACAACTGCTCGACCGGACCGATCATGAACCAGAGGTAGCTGAACACCGCCAGCATCTGGCCGATGGACAGGTCGGAAAACACCACGGTGAGCATGGCCGCCGCGCGAAAAATATCGATGCCGAACTGGAACAGCAAACCACTGGCGCGGTTCGAGGCGTCGGTTTTCCACTGCGAGATCACGGCGTAATCGCGGACTTCCTTGGCGCGCATTCCCAAGCGCCCAAGGAAATGGCCTTGGCGATTGCCTGCGCGCACTTCCTGGATGGCATCCAGGGTTTCGGTCAAGGCCTGGGTGAAGCGCGAGGTGCTGTCGTTCTCCAGTTTCTTGAGGTGCTTGACCCGCTTGCCCAACTGTACCGTGGCGTAGATTACCAGCGGGTTGAACAGCAGGATCAGCAGCGCCAGTTTCCAGTGCATCCACACCAGGATCCCGGCGGTGCCCACCAAGGTCAGCATCGCCACCAGGAAACGGCTAAGGGTTTCGCCGATAAATTTGTCGAGGGTGTCCAGGTCGGTGACCAAGTGGGCCGCCACCGTGCCGCTGCCCAGGCTTTCGTACTCGCCCAGGGAGATTCGCTTGAGACGTTCGATCAGGCGGATACGAATGCGGTAGACAAGGTCCTTCGCCAGCCTGGCGAACAAGCGCGCCTGCAGCACGTTGAACAGCAAGGCGCCGCAGCGCAGGGCCAGGGTCGCCAGCAGCATCAGCCCGATATAGCCAGCAGCGCTCTGCCACGCCGTTGGCAATGCTTGGTTCATGACGTTCAAGGCCGCATCGCCGTGACCCAGCAGGACTTCATCCACCAACAGCGGCAGCAGCAACGGGATCGGCACGCTGCACAGCGTCGCCAGCACAGCTACGCCGTTGGCGATCCACAGGGCTTTTTTATGGGTGAGGGCCAGGCGACGGATTTCCGCCCAGCTCAACCGGTCGATGCGCCGCGAGGCCGATGGGTCTGGCGGCCGCTCAGGCACAGGTCGCGCGCTCCAGCCATCGGCCCAGCAACGGTGACAACTGGCCCAGGGGCTGATAACCGTTGGTCAGCAAGGCCAGTTGGCCGTCGCGCTCGGCCAACAGCGTGGGGAACCCGGCGATGCCCAGGTCCTGTACCCAGGTGAAATCCGCCGCAGTGGCCGCGTGTTGGTCGGCGCGGTCAAAAGCCGCAGCGAATTCGATGCGTGGCAACCCGGCCTGTTCGGCCAGCTCCACCAGGACGCTGGCGTGAGTGACGTCGCGGCCTTGCACATAAAAGGCCTGCTGGATCAGCTTCACCAGCTTCCAGGCCAAGTCCGGGGCGAGGCTGCGGGCCGTCACCAATGCCCGGCAGGCTGGTTCGGTGTCGTAGACGAAACCCTCCGGCAGCGCCCCTTCAAGCTTGAAGGGCTGGCCGGGGGCCTGGGTCACCGCCTGCCAATGCTCAAGAATGTAGCGCCGGGTGGTCGGCTCCAGTGCCGAACCACTGCCGGTGCGCAAACCGCCCACCACCAGGTGCAATTCCACGCCCGCGGCCTGCGCCTGCTCGACCAATGCCTCGGCTACCGGTGCAAAGCCCCAGCACCAGGAGCACATCGGGTCCATCACGTAGAGCAGGCGTGACGCCATGGTTCAAGCCTCGGAAGATGTTTGCTTATAGTTGTAGCCGATCGGGTGCGGCATGTTCCGCGCCTTGGCCAACTCGATCTGCTTCTGTCGGTCGATGGCGCTGCGACGGGTTTTCTCGCTCAGCTTATCCCAGCAATGCGGGCAACTGATGCCAGGCACGTAATGCTCCGAAGCGCGGTCTTCGACGCTCACCGGCGTACGACAAGCGTGACATTGATCGTAGTCCCCTTCGCTGAGGTCATGGCGAACGGTCACGCGGTTGTCGAACACGAAGCAGTCGCCGCGCCACTTGGTTTCCTCCTGAGGCACCTCTTCGAGGTATTTCAGGATGCCGCCCTTGAGGTGATAGACCTCGTCGAAGCCTTGGCCAAGCATGTAGCTGGAAGCCTTTTCGCAACGAATGCCGCCGGTGCAGAACATCGCGACTTTCTTGTGCCTGGCCGGGTCGAAGTTGGCCTTGATGTACTCGGGGAACTCGCGAAAGCTGGTGGTCTTGGGGTCGATGGCGCCTTCGAAGGTGCCGATGGACACTTCGTAATCGTTGCGGGTGTCGATCAACAGCACTTCCGGATCGCTGATCAACGCGTTCCAGTCTTGTGGCTCGACGTACGTGCCGACCTGCTTGTTCGGGTCCACGCCTTCGACGCCGAGGGTAACGATTTCTTTCTTGAGCTTGACCTTGGTGCGGTAGAACGGCTGCTCGTCGCAGTACGACTCTTTATGGTCGATGTCGTCCATGCGCGGATCGTTCTTGAGCCAGGCCATCAACCCGTCGATGCCTTCACGGGTGCCGGAGACCGTGCCGTTGATGCCTTCCTCGGCGATCAGCAGCGTGCCTTTGATGCCGTTGTCGAGCATAGCCTTGAGCAGGGGCTCACGCAGCTCGACGTAATCTTCAAGGGTGACGAACTTATACAGTGCCGCCACGACAATGGGTTGTGTCATGGGTGTTTCTCCAGGTGGCTACCCTCGTAAAGGGTGAACCGGATGCGAAAAAAAACGCGCCGGGTGAGCGGCGCGTTGCGATTCTAACAAAAACAATGTGGTTTTAGGAGCGAGAGCCTGTGTGGCGAGGGAGCTTGCTCCCGCTGGGTTGCGCAGCAGCCCCAAAAAACTGATTGGGATCAGCCTGACACGACGCGGTGATTGGCTTGGGGGCCGCTTCGCAGCCCAGCGGGAGCAAGCTCCCTCGCCACAAAAGCTTCCTCGCCATAAGAACAGGTTGTGCGCTCAGTGCTTGCTGCCACCGGCACACGTCGGCGAAGCCGGGGCCGCGTCAACCTGCGCCCATTCTTCGGGCGTGTAGGTGTGCAGCGCCAACGCATGGAACTCACCCATCAGCTCGCCCAGCGTGCCGTAGACCTTCTGGTGACGCTTGACGCGATTGAGCCCTTCGAACTGCTGGCTGACCACCACGGCCTTGAAGTGCGTCTGCAGGCCACGGCTGTGCATGTGGCTTTCATCCAGCACTTGCAAGTGCTCGGGCTGCAAGAGCCCGAGTGTCGATTCGATGCGTTGTTGCATGCTCATACCGGGCTCCGCTTACGGCTTTTTCTTGGCTGGGGCGGCGGCTTTTGGCTCGAGCTCGGCCGTCATGTCGGCCAGCAGCTTGTTGACCACCGGCACCGCGCTTTCAAGCTTGGCCTGGGTCAGCTGGGCCGATTGCTGGGTCAGCTGTGGCATTTTTTCCAGGACTTTCTTGCCCAATGGCGATTGGTAGAAAGCCACCAGGTCCTTGAGCTCCGATTCGTTGAAGTTGCTGGTGTAGAGCTTGACCATGTCAGGCTTGAGCTTGTTCCAGCCGATGGCTTGGTCCAGCGCGGCATTGGCCTTGGCCTGATAGGTTTCCAGGGTGGCTTTTTTCGACTCAGGGGCCTTGGTCTGCTCAAAGCGCTGGGCAAACATCTGCTGCACTTGCATGTACACCGGAGTGCCCAGTTTGTCAGCGTGCGCCAGGGTCAGGAACGCTTCGGCGCTGGCATTGTGGCTGGCGGTATCGGCGAAAACAGGGCCGCTGGCACACACCAGAGCAACTGCGGTACAGATGGCACGAAGACGGGTCATCGAGTTTCCTTTGTTTACAGGCGAGGTAAAACCCCAAGGGCGACCATTCTGCGCCTAAAAAACGCCAGGCCTCAACCCCGATGCTTGTCGGGTCCGATTGACGGAGCGAACACACCGCTCCTGGATTGAGCGATGATTGAGGGAACCGGTGCCGCCCATCTGGGCCTAAACTGCGCATTCAGCCTTTAAGGAGTTTGACCCGATGAGCCGTATCGAAACCGACAGCCTTGGCCAGGTTGAAGTCCCGGACGACGCCTACTGGGGCGCCCAGACGCAGCGTTCCATGATCAACTTCGCCATTGGCAACGAACGCATGCCGCTGTCGGTGCTGCATGCCCTGGCCCTGATCAAGAAGGCCGCCGCGCGGGTCAATGATCGCAATGGCGACCTCCCCGCCGACATCGCCCGCCTGATCGAGCAGGCCGCCGACGAAGTGCTGGACGGCCAGCACGACGACCAGTTCCCGTTGGTGGTCTGGCAGACCGGCAGCGGGACCCAGAGCAACATGAACGTCAACGAGGTGATCGCCGGGCGCGCCAACGAACTGGCCGGCAACCCCCGCGGCGGCAAGAGCCCGGTGCACCCCAACGACCACGTCAACCGCTCGCAGAGTTCCAACGACTGCTTCCCCACCGCCATGCACATCGCCGCCGCCCAGGCTGTCCATCAGCAATTGCTGCCGGCCATCAGCGAACTCTCCGGCGGCCTCGCGGAACTGGCGGCGCGGCACATGAAGCTGGTCAAGACCGGCCGCACCCACATGATGGATGCCACGCCGATCACCTTCGGCCAGGAATTGTCGGCGTTCATTGCCCAGCTCGATTACGCCGAACGGGCGATCCGCGCCGCGCTACCGGCGGTCTGCGAACTGGCCCAGGGCGGCACGGCCGTGGGCACCGGGCTCAATTCACCCCATGGTTTCGGCGAAGCGATTGCCGCTGAACTGGCGGCGCTCTCGGGCCTGCCGTTCGTCACGGCACCGAACAAGTTCGCCGCGCTGGCCGGCCATGAACCCCTGACTTCCTTGTCCGGCGCCCTGAAGACCCTCGCCGTGACCCTGATGAAAATCGCCAACGACCTGCGCCTGCTGGGCTCCGGGCCACGGGCCGGCTTCGCCGAGGTGAAATTGCCAGCCAACGAACCGGGCAGTTCCATCATGCCCGGCAAGGTCAACCCGACCCAGTGCGAAGCCTTGTCGATGCTGGCCTGCCAGGTCATGGGCAACGACGTGACCATCGGTTTTGCCGCCAGCCAGGGGCATTTGCAGTTGAACGTGTTCAAACCGGTGATCATCCACACCCTGTTGCAATCGATTCGCCTGTTGGCCGATGGCTGCAGCAACTTCCAGCAGCACTGCATCGCCGGTCTCGAACCCGACGCCGAGCAGATGGCCGCGCACCTGGAACGTGGGTTGATGCTGGTGACGGCACTGAACCCGCATATCGGCTACGACAAGTCAGCGGAAATCGCCAAGAAAGCCTACGGCGAAGGGCTGACCTTGCGCGAGGCGGCGCTGCAACTGGGGTACCTGACCGATGAAGAATTCGATGCCTGGGTGAGGCCGGAGAATATGTTGGAGGCCGGTAGCCAGGGCTAACGCCAGCCCTCCTGTGGGAGCGAGCCTGCTCGCGATGGGGCCGGCAGGTTCGACATCACAGTTGCCTGTCGGGCCGCCAATCGCGAGCAAGCTCGCTACCACAGGGGGGACAGTTTTAACCGCGACAGTCCAACCGCTGGAGATCCGCTGTGGGAGCGAGCTTGCTCGCGATGAGGCCGGCAGGCTCGACATCACTGTTGCCTGTCAGGCCGCCAATCGCGAGCAAGCTCGCTCCCACAAAGGGGCTAACGCCCCACACGTCGGGCCTTGAGCCCGGCGATCAACGAGGGGCCCAGGGCGACCAGCGCCGAACCCAGCACCACCAGCACCGCCCCGCCATAGCCCAGCAGGTTGAACTGCTCGGCATGGACATAATCAGGCCACCACCAGGCCGCCATCGCCACCGCGGAGAAGGTCACCAGCGGCGTGATCGCCAGGGTTGCGCTGACCCGCGCCGCTTCCCAATGGGCCAGGGCTTCGGCAAACGCGCCATAGGCAATCAAGGTTTTGAGGCAGCACGCGAGCAACAACCAGCCTTGCAGCGGGCTCAACTGCAGCGCCTCCAACGGATGCACCCAGGGCGTGAGCAGCAGCGCGCAAAACAGGTAGATCACCATCATCACCTGCAGCGAATTCCACACCGTCAACAATTGCTTCTGGCCCAGGGCGTAGAACGTCCAGACCGTCGATGCCAACAACACCATCAACACCCCGGCGGTGTATTCGCTCAGGGAAGTCAGCAACTCGCCCAGGCGCTGGTTGAAAAACAGCGTGAAACCGATCAGCAGCACCAGCAAGCCAATGCCCTGCCCCACGCTGAACCGCTCCTTGAACACAAACAGGCTGGCGACCAGCAACATGATCGGCCCCATCTGCACCACCAATTGCGCGGTGCCGGGGCTCAAGCGGTTCAGGCCCATCAGGTACAACACGTAGTTGCCCACCAGCCCGAGCACCGCCATCGCCACCAGCCAGCCGCCGCGAGGGCCGAGGACCTTGCGACTGGGCAGGCGCCGGGTCGCCGCCAAATAAATGAACAGCAAACCGCCGGACACCAGCAAGCGAAACCAGGTCACGGTAACCGGGTCCATCACTTGCAGCACTTGCTTGAGCTTGATCGGCAGGATTCCCCAGAGCAGGGCCGTCAACAGGGCGAGAAACAAACCGTAGACCCAGCGACCGGACGATATGTGCATGCAACCCTCGAAGCCCAAGACAAAGAACGCCCATTCTAGGCATCTATTCGCCCAGCGACACAGGAACAGTTTCGGATTAATTGAACCGGATACCGACATGGCACATGGCCGCCTATCGGCTGACCAAGCAGCGGTCCACGCCAGCCTCTAAACTTCACTCAACCTGATCCCGCCGCCCCTTTTGGAGCCCCTCATGCTTGGCAAACGCGCCCAGGACCTCGCCCCTGCGATGGTCTTTCCCAGTGACCGGATTTGCCGAATAAACGGCGAATTTTACTTCAACACCCGGGAAGGCACCCAGGAAGGGCCATTCGCCAATCGCGAGGAGGCGTTGCGGGAGGTGGAAGCGTATGTACAGCGGATGCTGCAACTGACTCAGGTCGCCAGCTAGCACCATACTCCTGTGGCGAGGGAGCTTGCTCCCGCTGGGGCGCGAAGCGGCCCCCCTGCCTATCAATAAACCGCATCGACAGTTTGGCGCCTGCTTCGCAGTCGAGCGGGAGCAAGCTCCCTCGCCACAAAAGCTCTGTGCAAGCATACTTTTTGCGGTTATCTCACCGCCTCGAACAACCCCGTAGCCCCCATCCCGCCGCCCACGCACATGGTCACGATGCCGTAGCGCAGGTTGCGCCGTTGCAACTCACGCACCAGATGCCCGACTTGCCGGGAACCGGTCATGCCGAACGGATGGCCGATGGAGATCGAGCCGCCGTTGACGTTGTATTTCTCTGGATCGATTTCCAGCCGGTTGCGGCTGTACAGGCACTGGGAAGCAAACGCCTCGTTGAGTTCCCAGAGGTCGATATCGGCGATCTGCAAGCCCTTGGCCTTGAGCAGCTTGGGCACTGAAAATACCGGGCCGATGCCCATTTCGTCCGGCTCGCAACCGGCCACGGTGAAACCGCGAAAAAACGCCTTGGGCTTGAGCCCCAGCGCCAGGGCCTTTTCCAGGCTCATGACCAAGGTCATCGAGGCGCCGTCGGACAACTGCGACGAGTTACCCGCCGTCACCGAGCCGTCTTCGGCGAACACCGGCTTCAGGCCTGCGAGGCTTTCATAGGTGGTGTCCGGGCGGTTGCAATCGTCATGATCGACCACGCCCTCAAGAATCTGCACCGCACCGGTCTGCTTGTCCTCGACCCAGTACTTGACCGCCATCGGGATGATTTCATCATCGAACAATCCCGCCGCCTGGGCCTTGGCGGTGCGTTGCTGGCTCTGCAAGGCGTAGCGGTCCTGCTCTTCGCGGCTGACCTGGTAACGGCGAGCGACGATCTCCGCTGTCTGGCCCATGGGGAAATAAATCCCGGGCACTTGCTCCTTGAGCAGTGGGTTGACCAGGTTGTCGGTATTGACGCTTTTCATCGTCAGGCTGATGGATTCCACACCACCCGCCACAATGATGTCGCTGCAACCGGAAGCGATCTGGTTGGCGGCGATGGCAATGGCTTGCAAGCCCGAGGAACAGAAGCGGTTGAGGGTCATCCCGGCTGTGCCGATGCCCAATCGCGAGAGCACCGCCACGTTGCGCCCGATGTTGTAGCCCTGGGCGCCCTCATTGGAGCCGGCCCCGACGATGCAATCCTCGACACTGGCCGGGTTGATGTCGTTGCGCGCCAACAAGGCATCGACGCAATGGGCCGCCATGTCGTCTGGGCGGGTCATGTTGAACTTGCCACGAAAGGACTTGGCCAGGCCGGTCCGTACGCTGTCGACGATCACCACTTCACGCATGGCTGTACCTCATTGTTCTGGTCGGTTGAGAGTGAATCGAGCATAGATCCACTGGATAACCGACCGCGACAATCATTCACCTCGCGTATGCGTACCCATCGCCCTAGCGCTTCTTCTTGCGAGCCTGTTTTGCGCTGCGCTCGAAAGCCGCCTCCAATGCCTGGTTGAGGGTGCGCAGTACCTTGACCCGCGCCCAGCGCTTGTCGTTGGCCTCCACCAAGGTCCAGGGGGAAATCTCGGTGCTGGTGCGGTCGACCATGTCGCACACTGCGGCGCGGTAGGCGTCCCACTTGTCGCGGTTGCGCCAGTCATCCTCGGTGATCTTGAAACGCTTGAACGGGATTTCCTCGCGCTCCTGGAAACGCGCCAGCTGGGTTTCCTTGTCGATGGCCAGCCAGAACTTGACCACCACCACACCAGCGTCGGCGATCTGCTCCTCGAAGTCGTTTATTTCCCCGTAGGCCCGCAGCCAGTCGGCCTGGCTGCAAAAACCTTCGACCCGCTCCACCAGCACCCGGCCGTACCAGGAGCGGTCGAACATGGTGAACTTGCCGCGCGCGGGGATATGCCGCCAGAACCGCCACATGTAGGGGTGGGCGCGCTCCTCTTCCGTGGGCGCGGCAATCGGCACGATGCTGTATTGGCGTGGGTCCAGGGCCGCCGCGTCCCGCCGGATCGCCCCGCCCTTGCCCGCCGCGTCATTGCCTTCGAACACCGCCACCAGGGCATGTTGGCGCATGCGCTTGTCCCGCAGCAGGCCGGCGAACCGCGCCTGCTCGGTGATCAGTTGTTCTTCGTAGTCAGCCTTGTCCAGGCGCCGGGTCATGTCCAGGCTGTCGAGCAGCGTGACCTGCCCGTCCAGCTCGGGCAGCGGCGCCACACTGACCTTTTGCGGTTTGATCTTCGACCGGTCCAAGGCCTGGCGCAAACCGTCGAGCAGGATCCGCCCGACGGTGAGGCTGCGATAACAGCTGTCCATGCCTTCGATCACATGCCACGGCGCGTAATCGCGGCTGGTGCGGCGCAGCACCCGCTCACCGTATTTGACGAACTTGTCGTAGGTCTGGGACTGCTGCCAATCCAGCGGGCTGATGCGCCAACTGTGCAGCGGGTCATCCTTGAGCCCCTTGAGCCGGGCCTTCATCTGCTTCTTGGAGAGGTGGAACCAGAACTTGAAGATCAGCGCGCCTTCATCGCAGAGCATTTTTTCCAGGCGCTCGGCACCGGCGATCGCCTGGTCGAGTCGTGGGTCCGTGAATTCGCCATGGACCCGGCCCTGGAGCATCTGGCTGTACCAGTTGCCGAAGAAAATCCCCATGCGCCCCTTGGCCGGCAGCATCCGCCAATAGCGCCACGCGGGAGGCCGCGCCAGTTCCTCGTCGGTCTGCTGGTCGAAGGTGCGCACTTCGATCAGCCGTGGGTCCATCCACTCAGTGAGCAACTTCACCGTCTCGCCCTTGCCCGCGCCTTCGATGCCGTTGATCAACACGATGACCGGAAACCGGCCCTGCTGCTGCAACTCGAACTGCGCTTCCAACAGCGCTTCACGCAGGGCGGGCACCTCGGCCTCAAAGGTGTCTTTATCGATCACATGGCCGATTTCAGCGGATTCAAACATGGGCAGCTCCTTCCGGGGATGGCTCAAGACTAGCGGATTGGATGCGGCCCTGTGCAGCAGATTCCATTCAGATGCGCGCTGTGTTGCGATGGGTCAAGCAAGCCGATACCGATCGGCTAGAATGGCCGCTCAGTTTTGACCGAGCCTGCCATGACGCCCATCCAGCAACACGCCCAACTCGACTGGGATGATCAGGGGCGCCCGCGTTCGCGGGTGTTCGACGATGTGTATTTTTCCGATCAGTCGGGCCTGGATGAAACCCGTTATGTGTTCCTCGAGCAGAACAACCTGGCCGAGCGCTTCGCTGCGCTGGCCGCTGGCGGGCGGCTGGTGATTGGCGAAACCGGGTTTGGCACCGGCTTGAATTTTCTCTGTGCCTGGCAATTGTTCGAACAGTGCGCGCCAGCAGGCGCTCGGCTGCACTTCGTCAGCGTCGAGAAGTATCCCTTGAGCCCCGAAGACTTGCGCCGGGCCCTTGCCCTGTGGCCGCAACTGAGCCTTCAAGCGGAACAATTGCTTGAGCAGTACGTGGCGATCCACCAGGGTTTCCAGCGCCTGGTCCTGGCCAATGGCCGGGTGACGCTGACCTTGTTGATCGGCGATGCCCTGGAGCAGTTGCCGCAGTTGGACGGGCAGATCGACGCCTGGTTCCTCGACGGCTTTGCGCCGGCCAGGAACCCCGAGATGTGGACCGCCGAGCTGTTCGCCGAACTGGCCCGGCTGGCCGCACCCGGCGCTACCCTCAGTACCTTTACCAGCACCGGTTGGGTTCGGCGGTTGCTGAACGCGGCGGGCTTCAAGATGAAGCGCACACCGGGCATTGGCCATAAATGGGAAATCCTGCGCGGCGTGTTTCTTGGCTGGCCCGAGCAGGCACCCGCGCCGTCCCTGGCAAAACCCTGGTACGCCCGTCCCTTGCCGCCCACCGGCGAGCGGCGGGCCTTGGGCATCGGCGGTGGCCTGGCCGGGTGCGCCAGCGCGGCGAGTCTCGCCGCCCGTGGTGGGCAGGTGACGCTGCTGGAGCGTCATGCCGGGTTGGCCGAGGAAGCTTCCGGCAATCCCCAGGGCGTGCTGTACCTCAAATTGTCGGCCCATGGCACCGCGTTGTCGCAGATGATCCTCAGCGGCTTCGGCTACACCCGCCGTGTGCTGGAGCAACTGCAACGCGGCGTTGACTGGGATGCCTGCGGCGTCTTGCAACTGGCCTTCAACAGCAAGGAAACCGAGCGCCAGGCGCAACTGGCCGAGGCGTTCCCAGCGGACTTGCTGCATTCACTGGATCAGTCCGAGGCCCAGGTTCGCGCCGGTATCGGCCTGGCCTGTGGCGGCTTGTTTTATCCCGAAGGCGGTTGGGTGCATCCGCCGGCGCTGTGTCGCTGGCAAGCCTCGGGGCCGGCAATTGATGTGCGACCCCATCATGACGTGCTGCACCTGCGCCGAGTCGACGGCCAATGGCAGGCATGGGACGGCGAACGCTGCCTGGCCAGTGCGCCAGTGGTGATTCTCGCCAGTGCTGCCGAGATCAAACGCTTCGAACCTGCCGCTGGTTTGCCGCTCAAGCGCATTCGCGGGCAAATCACGCGGTTGCCGCAAACCAGCCGCAGCCAGAGCCTGGCGACGGTGGTCTGCGCCGAAGGATATGTGGCGCCGCCGCGGCTGGGCGAACATACCCTGGGCGCCAGTTTCGATTTCAACCGCGACGACCTGACCCCCACCGCTGCCGAGCATGCCGGCAACCTGCAGATGCTCGAAGAGATCTCCCACGACCTGGTGGAGCGCCTGGATGCTGGCACCCTGGACCCGCACCACCTCGAAGGCCGCGCGGCGTTTCGTTGCACCAGCCCGGATTACCTGCCGATTGTCGGACCGCTGGCCGAGCGCCAGGTCTTCACCGAGGCTTACGCTGCCCTGGGCAAGGATGCGCGCCAAGTGCCGGACGCCCCCTGTCCATGGCTCGATGGCCTGTACATCAACAGCGGCCACGGGTCCCGCGGCCTGATCACCGCGCCCCTGTCGGGCGAACTGATCGCCGCCTGGCTGGACAACGACCCCCTACCACTGCCCCGCAGCGTAGCCGAGGCCTGCCATCCGAACCGGTTCGCGTTGCGGGCCTTGATTCGGGGCAAGACCTGACACCCATTTAAAGTGCCCCCCCATCCCCTGTGGGAGCGAGCTTGCTCGCGATGGCAGTGGATCAGTTGGCATCTGAGCTGACTGACCCACTGCCATCGCGAGCAAGCTCGCTCCCACAGGTTCCTCTTATTTCGTGAGGCATGCGGCAACCCCCCCCCACCGGCTTATAACGCATCGATCTAAAACTCACAGCATTCCCTCAGGTCAGTTTCAGAGTACCCGCCCTTTCGGCGCGTGCTGCTTGACCCCTCCCCAACGGAAACACCGGTAAGGACTTATGTGCGGATTAGCTGGAGAGTTACGTTTCGATCAACAACCTGCGGACCTTGCGGCCGTAGAGCGAATCACCCATCACCTGGCCCCTCGCGGCCCTGATGCCTGGGGTTTTCATAGCCAGGGACCGATTGCCCTCGGCCACCGACGCCTGAAAATCATGGACCTGTCGGACGGCTCGGCCCAGCCGATGATCGACAATCAATTGGGCCTGTCACTGGCCTTCAACGGCGCGATCTACAACTATCCGGAGCTTCGCACCGAGCTGGAAGGCCTGGGCTACACCTTCTACTCCGGTGGCGACACCGAAGTGCTGCTCAAGGGTTACCACGCCTGGGGCGAAGCGCTGCTGCCCAAGCTCAACGGCATGTTCGCCTTCGCCATTTGGGAGCGTGATGCCAAGCGGCTATTCATCGCCCGCGACCGCCTCGGCGTCAAGCCGCTGTACCTGTCGCGCACCGGCCAGCGCCTGCGCTTCGCCACGGCATTGCCGGCGCTGCTCAAGGGCGGCGACATCAATCCGATGCTCGACCCGGTGGCCCTCAACCATTACCTTAATTTCCACGCGGTGGTCCCGGCGCCCCGCACCTTGCTGGCCGGTGTTGAAAAACTGCCGCCCGCCACCTGGATGCGCATCGAAGCCGACGGCACCACCGAGCAGAAAACCTGGTGGACCCTGCCCTACGGCCCTCACGCCGATGAACAGCACCTGAACCTGGAAGACTGGATCGATCGCGTGCTCGACAGCACCCGGGAAGCGGTTGCCATTCGCCAGCGCGCCGCCGTGGATGTCGGCGTGCTGCTGTCCGGCGGCGTCGATTCAAGTATGTTGGTGGGCCTGTTGCGGGAAGTCGGCGTCGAGGACTTGTCGACATTCTCCATCGGCTTCCAGGATGCCGGCGGCGAGCGCGGTGACGAATTCCAATATTCGGACCTGATCGCCAAGCACTACGGCACTCGCCACCACCAACTGCGCATTGACGAAAAAGAGATCATCGAGCAACTGCCCGCCGCGTTCCGCGCCATGAGCGAGCCGATGGTCAGCCACGACTGCATCGCCTTCTACCTGCTGTCGCGGGAAGTGGCCAAGCATTGCAAAGTGGTGCAAAGCGGCCAAGGCGCGGATGAGCTGTTCGCCGGTTATCACTGGTACCCGCAGGTCGATGGCGCCAGCGATCCGTACGCCGCCTATCGCGCGGCATTCTTCGACCGCAGTTACGAAGAATATGCCGCCACTGTGCAGCCCAACTGGTTGACGGCCAACGACGCGGCCGGGGACTTCGTCAAGGAGCATTTCGCCCAACCCGGCGCCGATGCCGCGGTGGACAAGGCCCTGCGCCTGGACAGCACGGTGATGCTGGTGGACGACCCGGTCAAGCGCGTCGACAACATGACCATGGCCTGGGGCCTGGAAGCGCGCACACCGTTCCTCGACTATCGCCTGGTGGAACTCTCGGCCCGGGTCCCGGCGAAATTCAAGTGGCCCGATGGCGGCAAGCAGGTGCTCAAGGACGCCGCCCGACGGGGGATTCCCAGCGAAGTGATCGACCGCAAGAAAGGCTATTTCCCGGTGCCGGGCCTCAAGCACCTGGAAGGCGACACCCTGGCCTGGGTTCGCGAACTGCTGCTGGATCCGAGCCAGGACCGCGGCCTGTTCAACCCAGCCATGCTCGACCGCCTGCTCACCGACCCCAACGGGCAACTCACGCCGTTGCGCGGTTCGCGACTATGGCAGCTGGCGGCGCTGAACCTGTGGCTCAGCGAGCAAGGAATCTGATCGATGAAACCTCACGCAACTGTTCACAACCAACGCCTCTTGCGCGGCCAGGCGCCCTCCTATGAACGCCTGCAGGCACGCCTGGCCGAAGACGGCAGCGAATTGGGCGCCGACCCGATCGCGGTGCATTGCGGCTGGGGCCGACTGCTGATCGGCCACACCTTCCCGGACGCGGCGTGCCTGGCCCGGGAACTGCTCAACGAACAACCCGGCGAACGCGACATTGCCTTGTACGTGGCCGCGCCCCAGCAGGTGCTGGGGCTGGAACCGGCGCAACTGTTCCTCGATCCATCCGACACCTTGCGCCTGTGGTTCAGCGACTATCGCCAGTCCACCCGGGTGTTTCGCGGCTTCCGCATTCGCCGCGCCCAGAGCGAGACCGACTGGCAGGCCATCAACCAGCTCTACCAGGCCCGGGGCATGCTGCCCATCGACCCGCTGCGACTGACCCCGCGTCACGAAGGCGGACCGGTGTACTGGCTGGCTGAAGACGACGATACCGGTGCGGTGATCGGCAGCGTCATGGGCCTGAATCATCAGAAGGCCTTCAACGATCCGGAAAACGGCAGCAGCCTCTGGTGCCTGGCCGTCGATCCGCAATGCCCGCGACCCGGTGTCGGCGAAGTGCTGGTGCGTCACCTCATCGAACATTTCATGAGCCGTGGCTTGAGCTACCTCGACCTGTCGGTGCTGCACGACAATCGCCAGGCAAAAAATCTCTACGCCAAACTCGGCTTTCGCAACCTCTCGACCTTCGCCATCAAGCGCAAGAACGGCATCAACCAGCCGTTGTTCCTTGGGCCCGGCCCCGAGGCGGAGTTCAATCCATATGCGCGGATCATCGTCGAAGAAGCTCACCGGCGCGGCATCGAAGTGCAGGTGGTCGATGCCGAGGCCGGCTTGTTCACCCTGGTGCACGGCAGCCGCCGGGTGCGCTGCCGCGAGTCCCTGAGCGACCTGACCAGCGCCATCAGCATGACGCTGTGCCAGAACAAAAGCCTGACCCACAAGGTGCTGAAAAACGCCGGCCTGAACCTGCCGGCGCAACAGCTGGTGGGGAACGCCGATGACAACCTGGCGTTTCTCGATGAGCACGAACGGGTGGTGGTCAAGCCGCTGGACGGTGAACAGGGCCAAGGCGTGGCGGTGGACCTGCGTACCATCGAGGAGGTGCAGAGCGCCATTGAAGCGGCTCGGCAGTTCGATAGCCGGGTGCTGCTGGAGAGCTTCCACGAAGGACTGGACCTGCGCATCCTGGTGATCGGCTTTGAAGTGGTGGCGGCGGCGATCCGGCGCCCGGCGGAGGTGATCGGCGACGGCCGGCACACCATCGGTGCCCTGATCGAAGCCCAGAGCCGCCGACGGCAGGCCGCGACGGGTGGTGAAAGCAAGATACCGATGGACGCCGAGACCCTGCGCACCCTCAATGCGGCGGGGTACGACTACGACAGCGTCCTGCCGGCCGGAGAGCACCTGTTCGTACGCCGTACAGCGAACCTTCATACCGGCGGCGTCCTGGAAGATGTCACCGGTATCCTGCATCCGACCCTTGCCGATGCGGCGGTCCGTGCCGCACGGGCGCTGGACATCCCCATGGTCGGCCTCGACCTGCTGGTGCCGGCGGCCGATCAACCCGAGTATGTGTTCATCGAAGCCAACGAACGCGCAGGTTTAGCCAACCACGACCCCCAACCCACCGCCGAGCGTTTTGTGGATCTGTTGTTTCCTCATAGCCAGACGGTGGCTTAGCAGAGGTGTGGTGTCTGAACAGTCCCCATCGCGAGCAAGCTCGCTCCCACAGGGTTCTGAGGCGCACTGCAGATCCCATGTGGGAGCGAGCTTGCTCGCGATGAGGCCAGTTCAGGCACCCATCATCCACAGCCGAACACACTCATCGAAACCATCGAAGCGCTCAACCCATCAGGAGTTTCCATGATCAGCAAAATTCCCGAACCGGATCTCGAATACCTGCAAAAGGTCCTGCTGGAAATGCTCGCCATTCCCAGCCCGACCGGCTTCACCGACACCATCGTGCGCTACGTCGCCGAGCGGCTCGAAGAGCTGGGTATCGCCTTCGAAATGACCCGTCGTGGCACGATCCGCGCCACGCTCAAAGGCCGCAAGAGCAGCCCCGACCGGGCCGTGTCGGCGCACCTGGATACCATCGGTGCCTCGGTGCGGGCCATCAAGGACAACGGTCGCCTGACCCTGGCTCCGGTGGGGTGCTGGTCCAGCCGGTTTGCCGAAGGCAGCCGGGTCAGCTTGTTCACCGACACCGGCGTGATTCGTGGCAGCGTGCTGCCATTGATGGCATCCGGTCACGCGTTCAACACCGCCGTGGATGAAATGCCCATCAGTTGGGACCACATCGAATTGCGCCTGGACGCCTATTGCGCCACCCGCGCCGATTGCGAAACCCTGGGAGTGGGCATCGGCGACTACGTGGCCTTCGACCCCTTGCCGGAATTCACCGAAAGCGGTCACATCAGCGCCCGGCACTTGGACGACAAGGCCGGGGTCGCGGCACTGCTGGCGGCGCTCAAGGCGATTGTCGACAGTGGCGAGGAACTGCTGATCGACTGTCACCCCCTGTTCACCATTACCGAGGAAACCGGCAGCGGCGCAGCGGCCGCATTGCCCTGGGACGTCAGCGAGTTCGTCGGCATCGACATCGCGCCCGTCGCCCCTGGCCAGCACTCGAGCGAACATTCGGTCAGTGTGGCGATGCAGGACTCCGGCGGCCCTTACGACTATCATCTGTCGCGGCATTTGCTGAAACTGGCCAAGGAGAACGACATCTCGGCACGCCGCGACCTGTTCCGCTATTACTTCAGCGACGCTCATTCGGCCATCACCGCTGGCCACGATATCCGTACCGCCCTGCTCGCCTTCGGCTGCGACGCCACCCATGGCTACGAACGCACCCACATCGACAGCCTGGCCGCCCTTAGCCGCCTGCTCGGCGCCTACATCCTCAGCCCACCGGTGTTCGCCAGCGACGCGCAACCGGCCCAAGGCTCCCTGGATCGCTTCAGTCACCAGATCGAGCACGATGCCCAGATGGAAAGCGATACCCGGGTGCCGTCGGTGGACAGCCTGGTGGGGCAGCGGTCGGATAATTGATCCAGCGCTTTCATTGCCTGGTCTATTGCCATCGCGAGCAAGCTCGCTCCCACATGGGGTCTGCAGTACGCCTCAGAAACCCTGTGGGAGCGAGCTTGCTCGCGATGAGACCAGAACAGCCACCACACAACCCAGGCTAGCCGCAAAAGCCCATTGGCCGTAGCATCGCCCTATTGTCTAGCTGAGGTCCCCCATGCTCATCCCCCACGACCAACTCGAAGTCTACACGCTCACTCGCCTGATCGAAGATTTCGTGTCCCGCGACGGCACCGACAACGGTGACGACACGCCCCTGGAGACGCGGGTGCTACGGGTCCGGCAAGCCCTGACCAAAGGCCAGGCCTTGATTGTCTTCGACCCGGAAAGCGAACAGTGCCAACTGATGCTCAAGCACGACGTGCCCAAGCACCTATTCGACTGAACAGGCCTTGCGGGCGGCGTTAGCCTTTTTCCTCTGGATTTTTTCATAGATTTCGGAGCGATGGACATCGACGTGCCGTGGCGCTTCGACGCCAAAACGCACGGTGGTGCCACTGACCGACAGCACCCGGACGGAAATATCGTCACCGATGGAAATCAACTCGCCCACAGCACGGCTTAATACGAGCATGGTTCTTGTCCTTAAGAATGTCTGGACCCTGACCATGCCCGGCCTGCTTTCCGTTCTCAAGACACCGGCGAGAATTCAGTAAGGCCCTACAAGCAAAGTTCTTGCGACTGAAGGAAACGTCCTGCATAAACCTGGCGAACCGTAGGTTATTCAGGAAGCTGAGAGCCGTGGGCCGAATAGAATCACACTCGCCCCCAACACGCAGAGCGCCACGCCAATCCAGTCGGAACCCAGTGGCCGGACCCGCTCCACCACGGCCAGCCAGCCGATCGAGGCAATGATATAGATACCGCCATAGGCGGCGTAGGCGCGCCCGGCGTAGATCGCTTCGATGCGGGTCAGCAACAGCGCGAACAAGGTCAGGCTGAGCAGCGCCGGGGCAATCCACCAAGCGCTCTTGCCCTGGCGCAGCCACATCCAGAAGGCGTAGCAACCGGCGATTTCAAACAGCGCGGCGAGAAAGAACCACAGGTAGTTGAGCATGCAGATGTCCATCAAGAGGGCCGAATGGCGCCATCCTGAGGACATCGCGCAGCCAGGTCAATTCAGGTTCTGGCGGGCCTTGGCGCGCATCTTGTCGGCCATGGCCGTCATTTCGTCGTAGAGCAACTGTGGGTTCTTCTGCTTGAGCGCCCAGGCCATGCGCCCCTGTTCATGGGGCAGGATCATGAACTGCCCTTGGGCCACTTGCTGGTAGACGTAGTCGGCAATGTCAGCGGCGCTGATCGGTGAGCTTTCCAGTAACTTGCCGACCTGGGCCTTCATGGCTGGGGTCGGCCCCCGGAAGGAGTCCAGCAGATTGGTCTGGAAAAACGACGGGCACACCACGTGGACACCGACTTCCTGCTGCGCCAACTCTATCAGCAGGCTCTCCGATAACGCCACGACGCCTGCCTTGGCCACGTTGTAGTTGCTCATGGCTGGCCCCTGCATCAAGGCCGCCATGGAGGCGATGTTGATGATCTTGCCGCGGCTCTTTTCCAGCAATGGCAGGAACGCCTTGCAGCCCTTGACGACGCCCATCAGGTTGATCGCGATCTGCCAGTCCCAATCTTCCAGGGACAGTTCACTGAAAAACCCACCCGAGGCAACGCCGGCGTTGTTGACGATGATATCGATACCGCCGAGCTTTTCTTCGCAAGCCTGGGCGAACGCCGTCAATTGGCTGTAGTCGCGCACATCGCAACGCTGGATGAAGCCTTCACCACCGGCAGCGCGCACCAATTTCAGAGTTTCCACCAGGCCCGGCTCGCTGACATCCGACAAGGCCAGGCGCCAGCCTTCACGAGCCCAGCGCAGCGCGATTTCGCGACCCAGGCCGGAGCCGGCCCCTGTGATCATCATGCGATTTTGCATAGCAAACAGCCTTGTTCCGGGAGAGATAGGCCGAGTGTAGCGAAGGCGCCTGCCGGACCCACGCTCCATCAGATTGCTGAATGGCGGGGGCAAACTGTAGGAGCTGGCGAAGCCTGCGATCTTTTGATCTTTCGCTTGGGATTCAAGTGTCTGGGGAAAGATCGCAGCCTCGTTTCACTCGACAGCTCCTACACAGCGCCTACCGGCGCCTACAAAAACTTTGAATTTTTTACAGGACGTTACGGTCGGACTTATTAAGCCGCCCGGATTTAACACATGCGCGCTGGTAGTTGGAAGTTGCATCACTCCAGAACCAACCAATAAGGAAATCTACGATGGGCACAATACTTATCATTATTCTGATCCTCCTGCTGATCGGTGGTCTTCCGGTCTTCCCGCACTCCAGAAGTTGGGGCTACGGTCCGTCCGGTATCATCGGTGTAGTGTTGGTGGTGCTGTTGGTCCTGCTATTACTGGGCAAGATATAAACCACTAAGTAAGCGCAAAAAAAAGAGGCCTCTGCAGGCCTCTTTTTTTATGCTCGCCGTTTCTCAGTCCGGCTTACCGTCAATCACGCCGGCGGTGTTATCCAGCAGGCTCTTGGTCGCGGTTTGCAGGAACGATTCGAGCTTGAGCTTCATCTCAGCCGTCTCCGGTGCATCCGGGATGACCTCTGCATGTGGATTGGCGCCCAGTTGATAACGGAACAGTTTCGGTGCCATTGCCTTTTCCTCTGGCAACACCAGGATCTTGTCGTCGTGGATAAGTGCGGTGGTCTGATCGCTACCCGACGGTTTGATCACGCCAAAACCGGTGTCGCCTGGCGGCAGATTCAACAGGTCGCGGCCCCAGCACTGGTTGCGCACTTCTCCGCCGAGCCGGCCCATGATGGTCGGGACGATATCGACCTGGGTGCCAATGGTGTGGTTGCGCTGGCCGAATTTTTCCTGGACGCCCGGCCCGATCAGCAGCATCGGCACATTGAAGCGGCCCAGGTCCATCTCGGTGATCTGGCGCTCGTTGCCGAAGCCATGGTCACCGACCACGACGAACAGGGTTTCCTTGAAGTAAGGTTCCTTGCGGGCCTTCTCGAAGAACTGGCCCAGCGCCCAATCGGAGTAACGCATGGCGGTCAGATGTTCGTTCAGGCGGCCACGGTCAGTGACCGGCTCCACCGGCAACGGCGTCGGCAGCGCATAAGGCGTATGGTTGGACAGGGTCTGCAGCAACGCATAGAACGGCTTGCCGTTTTCCCGCGCCTTGAGTTCGATCAGGCCCCGGTCGAACATGTCCTGGTCGGACACGCCCCAGGTCGGGTCGGAGAACACCGGGTTCACGTAGTCGTTACGCCCGATGAACGTGGTCATGCCCTGGCTGCTGAAGAAACCCGACTGGTTGTCCCAGGCAAAATCGCCGTTGTAGACATACACGTCGTCGTAGTTGCGGGCGCTGAGCAGTTGCGGCAGACCAGACAGCTTGTGGCTGCCCTCCGGCGTCTGCATCAGGTATTCGAAACCCGGCAGGTTCGGGAAGCACGCCATGGTGGCGAACATGCCTTGGTGGGTGTGGGTGCCATTGGAGAAAAAACGGTCGAACAACAGGCCTTCCTTGGACAGTTTGTCCAGGTAAGGCGTGATGTTGCCCGGCGCGCCCAGGGCGCCCACCGAGTGACCGGCCATGCTCTCCATGAGAATCACGACCACGTTCTTGATCGGCAGGGTCTTGTCCGCTGGCGGCGTGTAGTCGCGGCGCACGGCGGCTGTCTCGGTGTCCACGAGCTTGTCGTCAGGCATCACCAGCATGTCGCGCACGGTCTGCTGTGCCAGCGGTTGCTCAAGTGTGGCCTTCCAGATGTTGTCACGATGTTCGGACAGCCGGCTCTTGGCCGCCGCCACCAGTGACAAAGTGCCATTGAGGCCCAACTGGTTGGCGAAGTTCGAATCAGTGGTGTAGACGTCGCCCCAACGCAGTGGCGGACCTTGGCGCAGGGTACCGCGCGCAGCGGCCACGGCCACCACCAGGCAAACCATGAACACCGCGACACGTCCGTACCACGGGGCGAGCTGACGCGTTCCGATGCTGCCGCCGCTGAACGGCCCACGCGGGCGGGTGGCATGGTCGGCGCCCTTGAAGGCCAGGCTCAGGATAAGGGTGCCGCCCACCCAGGCCAGCAGGTAACGCACTACCGGAAAACCGTACCAGAGCATGCTCATCACGGTTTTCGGGTCTTCCTTCACATACTGGAAGACCAGGCCGTTAAGGCGCTGGTGGAATTCACGGTAGAAGTCCATCTCCATCAAGCCGAGGAACAGCGCAACACTGGAGGTAATGGTCAGCCAGAAACGAAAGAAGCCACGGGCGGCCATGGCCCTTGCGCTGAACAATGCCAGCAGCAACGGGATGCTGAGGTAGACCACCAGGCGCAAGTCAAAGCGCAGGCCATTGAAAAACGCTTCAACGAAGGTCGAGGCCGGGGTGTCGAGGATCATCTCGCGGTTGTAGACCAGCAGCGCCACGCGCAGCAGGCTCAGCATGACCATCATCACCAGGGCGCAAAGCAACGTGTAGGCCAGGTGCGATTTGACGGTCGGTTGCAGCAGGCGATGCGTGGTGCGCTGCTGACTCAGGGCGTCCGGGATTGCCATGTCGTTTAAGGACCCTATTGGAGTTGGAGTGACAAAAAAAGAAACAACGGCGCGCCCTCTGTTGGCCAAAGCCTGGCCCCGGGGCTTGCGCGAGTGCGCAAATGTTGCACGAACGGCTATGGCATTGCCATTAAATAACCGGCGGCGATATGAGCGCGGGGGATTGTCCGCAAGATTTGGTGAAAATTTCGTGCAAAGAATATTCGGAAACACAAAAAGCCCGGCCTACCGCACGGTTGTGCCGAACGCCATTGTGGTGGAGGACTTGATTGTGGCGAGGGAGGCCCCGCCGCGTCGCCGACGCTGCGCTGTCGCGCAGCAAACAAGTGCTCGGCTTAAGATTGGGTGCGCGCGGGGAAAGAGGCCGTAGCTATCACTGGTGTGTCCGCACCCGCGAGGGAGAGTGGCCGGCACGGTATC